>JBBRHB010000031.1:0-15674 GCA_038223355.1 Chloroflexales bacterium | reverse complement strand
GCAGACTTGTAGAAAGGGATGGTAGATGCCGCACCTGTTCGATCCATTGGTGCTCCGCGGTGTGACGCTGCGTAACCGTATTGGTGTTTCCCCCATGTGCCAATATAGCTCAGAAGATGGCCTTGCTAATGACTGGCATCTGGTGCACCTCGGCAGCCGGGCAGCTGGTGGGGCCGGACTCGTGATGGTTGAAGCGACGGCTGTCGAAGCCCGTGGGCGTATTTCACCATGGGATATGGGCTTATGGCGGGATGATCAGATCGAGCCGCTGGCGCGCATTGCGCGCTTCGTGTCTGGGCAAGGCGCAGTGCCCGGTATTCAAATAGTTCATTCCGGGCGCAAAGCCACCGTGGGACGACCTTGGGAAGGAGGCGGAGCCCTGGCCGACGATGAAGGCGGGTGGCCCGTCGTTGGCCCCAGTCCGGTGGCCTTTGACGACGGCTATCGCGTTCCGGCGGAGCTGACCCAGGATGAGATTGCCCGGCTCCAGGACAGTTTCTGTGCAACGGCCAAACGGGCACTGAACGCTGGCTTCCAGTGGCTGGAGTTACACGGAGCACACGGCTACCTCATGCATAGCTTCTTGTCACCGTTCTCGAATCGGCGCACGGATCGCTACGGCGGGAGTTTTGAGAACCGCATTCGGTTCACGTTGGAGACCGTCGCCGCTGTTCGCAATGTTTGGCCGGAGGACAAAGTGCTTGCAGTGCGTCTGTCATGCACTGACTGGATCGCTGACGGTTGGACGATTGAGGATTCGGTTGAGCTTGCCCGTCTGCTGGCAGGAGCAGGGGTTGACCTCGTTGATTGTAGCTCTGGCGGCAACGTGCCACGGGCTCCAATACCAGTTGGTGCCGGCTATCAAGTGCCATTGGCGGAGGCGGTTCGCAAAGGTGCTAGCATCCCAACGGCGGCGGTAGGCCTGATCACGGAACCTATGCAGGCTGACGAAATCATACGCAACGGTCGGGCGGACCTCGTACTGCTCGCACGCGAGTTTTTGCGTGACCCTTACTGGCCCCAACATGCCGCACAGGTCGTGCATCAAGGGGACCAGACCTACGTCCCGAAGCAATACCGCCGTGCGCATTAGGATTACTCGCACGCACCTATTGAGGAATGGGAGCCGCAGCGTGTGCTGTGGCTCTTGAGTATGTCTTCAATGAACTTTGACGTCAGGAAGCTTTGCGGCAATGCCCGCTCCACTGGTTGTGCTGTCTTTGCTCAGGGTGAGTCGGACATAGTGCGGTGCCCACATCACTGCGTTCACCCGTTGCTCCAACTCGTCGGCGGTTGTCATCTCTGCCAGACCAGCCGCCTGTGCTGCGGCACCGACCGCCAACGCTACTTGCCGTGACACTGCGCGCACATCCGCCAGCGCCGGAAACAGCGAGGCCGTTGGATCGCGTCGCGCCGGGGACAGCATGCTCAACGCCTCGCCCGCCGCCGCAAACATGGCCTCGGTCACCCGCCGTGCGTTCGTCGCGATCACGCCCAACCCGACACCTGGAAAAATGAATACGTTGTTGCATTGGGCGATCTCGATGGTGTGTGTAGCGTATCGCACTGGTGCGAAGGGGCTGCCGGTGGCGATCAGCGCACGTCCATCCGTCCATTCGAGGAGTGCGGCCGGCACTGCCTCGCTCTGCGAGTTCGGGTTCGAGAGGGGAAAGATGATCGGCCGCGCCACGCGCGCTGCCATCGCACGCACGATCTCCGCCGTGAACGCTCCAGGCTGTGCCGTCGTGCCGATCAAGGCCGTCGGCTGCATCTGCTTAACGACCTCGAGCAACGTGATTGCCTGTGCCTCGTCGGCCTGCCAGTTAGTGACCTCATCCCACGGTCGCGCGTAGTCTCGCTTAAAGGGGTCGAGTTGCCCGCGAGCGGTATGGACTAGGCCATGACTATCAACCAACCAGATCGTTGAGTGGGCACGCTCCGTTGTTAGCCCCGCCCGCTGCATCGCGGCCACGATCTGGCCGACGATTCCCATTGCCGCCGAGCCCGCGCCAAACATGATGATGCGCTGCTCGGTGAGCGGTTGGCCGGTCACCGAGCAGGCGGCGAGCAGGCCGGCTAAGGTGACGGCACCGGTGCCTTGAATATCATCATTGAAGGTGCAGAGCCGATCCTGGTAGCGTGCGAGCAGCCGGCTCGCATGCTGGTTCGCGAAATCTTCCCACTGTAGAATCGCATGAGGAAAGTGCCGCTCCACGGCCTGGACGAACGTCTCGATGAAGTCGTCGTACGCCTGGCCATCGACACGTGTGTGACGCCAGCCAATATACAGCGGATCATCTAAGAGTTTTTGGTTATTTGTGCCCATGTCGAGCACGATCGGGAGCGTCGTCGCCGGGTGAATGCCCGCGCACAGCGTATAGAGTGCCAGCTTGCCGATAGGAATGCCCATCCCGCCGATGCCCAAGTCTCCCAGGCCAAGGATGCGGCCCCCGTCGGTCACGACGATCACGCGCACATCGGAATGAGGCACGTTGGCGAGCATCGCGTCAATCTCCGTACGGTGGGGATAGGAGAGAAACATGCCACGCGGCCGCTCGTAGATCCGGCTGTATTGCTGGCAGGCTGCACCGACCGTCGGCGTGTAGATGATCGGCATCATCTCAGCGATATGTTCCTGTAACAGTCGGTAGAAGAGGGTCTCGTTGCGATCCTGTAAGCTGCTCAGATGGCTATATTTTTCAAGGTCGCTCGTCTTTTGCTGGAATGTCGTGTACCGCCGCTGGAGTTGCTCATCCATCGTTGACTGGTGGGAAGGAATCAGGCCCAGTAGCCCCAAAGCACGCCGCTCGTCGTTGGTGAAGGCACTGCCTTTGTTGAGCAGAGGATTCTGCAGCAGTGCTGGCCCGCCGACCGAGACCGCGATGACCTCCTCGCCGGTTTGGTCATCGCGAACTGGGTGAAACGTAGACATAGAACACCTTTCATTTGTCCCGCCATCGCCGCTGTCAGCGAGCATGTCGCCGTATTCTCACGCTGTCGATCCTGACCCAATGGTTATGATTGGAGCCCACGCGCTGCTATCAGCAATGATCGCATTTACCCTGCCAGGCTCGCCGCCATCTCTGCCAGGCGCGTTGCGTAGCCCATCTCGTTGTCGTACCATGCCGCCACCGAAAGCAACGTTCCCTCTTGCACCACAGTGAGTGGCAGATCCACAATCGACGAGTGGGTATCGCCTAGGATCCTCGAAGACGCCCACTCGTCTTCCAGGACGTCCATCACGCCCTTAAGGGGAGCCGTTTTAACCGCTGCACGGAAGGCGCTATTAACCTCATCCGCCGTCACCGTGCGTGTAGTAATCAGGTTCAGTTCGGCAATGCTCCCGGTGCGCACCGGGACACGGTAGGCCTTACCTGTAATCTTCAATTCCGGCCAGATGAACGTCAGAGCCTTTGCGGCCCCGGATGACGATGGGATCACGTTTTCGGCGGCGGCCCACGAGTCGCGTCGGTCCTTCATTGGCTGGTCAGTCAACGACTGAGTATTAGTGTAGGCGTGGATCGTTGAGAACAGCCCATGCTTTATCCCAAAGTTCTCCAGCACAACCTTGACGACCGGTGCCAACGCATTGGTGGTGCAACTCGCCATGCTGATGATCTTGTGCCGCGCGGGGTCGAACGTTTCGAGGTTAATGCCCGGCAGCAGGAAAGCGTCACAGTCATCTCGGCTCTTACTAGGCGCACTGACGAGGACGCGACCGGCACCGCGATCGAGATGCGCCTGGGCACCGGAGCGCGTGGTCGCCCGGCCCGTGCAGTCGATCACAAGGTCAACGCCTAGCGCTCCCCAATCCGGCAATTCCGTCCGTGAATCATAGTAGGCGATGGTTCGTCCGCCGATGACGAAGCCCGTTTCAGTCGTCGTCACCGCTTCATGCCAGCGACCATAGTTGGTGTCCACCTCGAACAAGGCTGCCAGCGTCGGCAGGTCCCTGATGTCGGAGATCGAGACCGGGCTGAAAAGCTTGTTGGTGAGGCCGGCCTTGAGCATCGACCGTCCGATACGGCCGAAGCCATGGATTGCAATTCGTGTCATGACTATGCTCCTTTGTTCGCTGTCTGCAGCGAGCCACTACAGGAAATGTCACTGGGGCTGTATACAGGCACTGGACGTTCAAGACTAGCCATCATGGTCGAGCACCTCTGCCTAACATGGGCGTTGTTCCTACGTAGTGATGCATTAGCAATGAATGTAGTATGCCAGCCCGGAAACGATTGCGTAGGCGACAAAGTCACTACCGCCGGTGGAGGTATCGCAACTGAAACGCTAGGAAGGGCATCGGCTCTCATCGCGTTCGCCTGCGGTATCAAGGTGAAGATTTCTTCACGGGGAGTAGCTACTCGTCCATTGTATCGTCCACGTGCAGGCGTATGCTGGAAATGGAAGCAATCAAAGGAGACCTGAAAATGCAAGAGACCGTTTCTACTACCCTGCCCGAAGTCCGCAACGCTGAGTTGGTTGCGTGGGTCGAGCAAATGGCGCAACTATGCCAACCCGACACCGTGTATTGGTGCGACGGCTCACAAGAAGAATATGACCGGCTTTGCGAAGACCTCATCGCCGCCGGCACGTTTATTCGGCTAAACCCCGAGTTGCGACCGAACAGCTTCTTAGCACGCTCCGATCCCGCCGACGTTGCGCGTGTCGAGGACCGGACCTTTATCTGCTCGGTGAGCAAGACCGACGCTGGCCCGACCAACAACTGGGTCGCACCCCGTGAGATGAAGCAGCAGTTGAACCAGATCTTTGACGGCTGTATGCGCGGGCGCACAATGTATGTCGTGCCCTTTAGCATGGGGCCGTTGGGCTCGCCCATCGCGCACATCGGCGTCGAACTGACGGACTCGCCATACGTCGCGGTCAATATGCGGATCATGACGCGCATGGGGCGGCAGGTCTACGACGTCCTCGGCGCGGACGGCGAATTCGTGCCCTGCATGCACAGCGTCGGTATGCCGCTCAAGCCCGGCATGCAGGATGTACCGTGGCCCTGCAACAACGAGACCAAGTACATCGTGCACTTTCCCGAAGAGCGTAGCATCTGGTCGTACGGCTCGGGCTACGGCGGCAATGCGCTGCTAGGTAAAAAGTGCTTTGCACTGCGTATTGCCTCGACCATGGCTCGGGATGAGGGCTGGCTGGCTGAACACATGCTGATCTTGGGGGTCGAAAATCCTGAGGGCGAGAAGACGTACGTGGCCGCAGCCTTCCCCAGTGCGTGTGGCAAGACCAATTTCGCGATGCTTATCCCGCCCCCTGCCTTTCAGCAGGATGGTTGGAAGGTAACGACTGTTGGCGACGATATTGCCTGGATTAAGCCCGCCAGCGATGGCAAATTGTACGCAATCAATCCTGAGGCCGGATACTTCGGCGTTGCCCCGGGGACTTCAGAGAAGACCAACCCGAACGCGATGGCCGCAGCCAGCAAGAACACAATCTTCACCAACGTTGCCCTAACCGATGATGGCGATGTCTGGTGGGAAGGAATGACCAAAGTGCCGCCGGCCCATCTGATTGACTGGACGGGGCAGGATTGGACACCCGGCTGCGGACGTAAAGCCGCGCATGCCAATTCGCGTTTTACGGCACCGGCCAACCAGTGCCCGAGCGTCGACCCAGCGTGGGAAGACCCGCAGGGCGTACCGATTAAGGCGTTCATCTTCGGTGGACGGCGCAGCACCATGATGCCGCTGGTCTACCAGGCCTTCAACTGGATGTACGGCGTCTATCTCGCCGCAACGATGGGCTCTGAGATGACGGCTGCGGCGGCCGGCACGCTGGGAAAAGTGCGGCGCGACCCCTTCGCGATGCTCCCGTTCTGCGGCTACCATATGGGCGACTACTTCAACCACTGGTTGCACTTCGGGCGCACGATTCCCAACCCGCCTCGGATCTTTAGTGTGAACTGGTTCCGCACCGACAAGGACGGAAACTTTCTCTGGCCCGGCTTCGGCGAGAATATGAGGGTGTTGAAGTGGATCGTCGAGCGCGCTAATGGCCGAGCAGTCAGCGTTGAAGGACCGATTGGCTGGATGCCGCGGTACGAGGACTTGGACTGGAATGGTCTGGATTACTCCCCGGAACGCTTCCACGAGCTCATGACGGTGGACCGGGTCGCCTGGAACCAGGAAATCTTGGCGCACGAAGAGCTCTTTATCAAGCTGTACGACCGTTTACCCAAGGAACTGGTCAACATTCGCGACCTGACGCTTGCGGCCCTATGGAGCTCACCCGAGCACTGGGAAATCTAGGACAGCAACACGACGTCTATGTAGCGCACTGCACCGGGGCTTGCACAATGCAAGCCCCGGTGCCAATACAGCCCAAAATCTGCTTGGGAAAGAGCCTTGTGATGTGCTATTGCTGTGCCCGCGCATCATGATCAATCGCGTCGAATTCTTCCTTGCTCAGCTTAATAGCAGCACCCGCCACATTTTCCTCTAGATGCTTAATCGAGGACGTGCCAGGAATGGGGAGCATGGTGCTGGAGCGCTGCAATAGCCAAGCGACGACGATCTGATTAGGAAGCGCCTTGTGCTGGTGTGCGATCCGGTCAAGCGGACCGTTAGGGCGAGCCACGGACCCGGTGGTCAGCGGGGACCAGGGCAGAAAGCCGATGCCCTGCTGCGCGCAGGTGTCGATCATCTCCTCCGACTCGGAAATTGCCATCCGTTCAGACTGGCGCTTCGCCAGATTGTAGTGGTTCTGAACGGTGACAATTGGCACAATAGTCTGCGCGCGGGCAAGCTCATCAAGCGTCACGTTTGAGAGCCCGACGTGTCGGATCTTCCCTTCCTCGCGCATCTGCGCGATTGCTCCAACCGATTCTTCAAACGGCACGTTGGGATCAGGACGGTGGAACTGATACAGGTCGATCTGCTCGAGTCGCAGACGTTGGAGGCTACCCTCCAAGGCCTCACGCAGATGTGCGGGGTGTCCGTCGGGCGGCCATCCATTGGGACCCGTCCGTAGCAGTCCACCTTTGGTGGTGATCACGAGGCCTTTTGGATACGGGTAGAGGGCTTCCGCAATCAGCAACTCACTTACGTCCGGCCCATACGAATCGGCAGTATCGATCAGGTTAATGCCGAGCTCTACCGTGCGGCGCACGAGGGCGATCGCGCCTTGCTTATCTGCTGGTGGCCCCCAGATGCCGGGACCGGTGATGCGCATCGCGCCGAAGCCAAAGCGATGGACCATCAAGTCCCCGCCTATCGCAAACGTTCCGCTGGCTGTTGCTGGTTGGTGGTTTGTCGATTGCACCACTATGCTCCTTTTCTCAAGAATCGCTTAGTGCTTCTGGCCATAGACCCTTCCTCTGTATCGCACTGCAGATGCAGCCTTACAACAGGTGATATGCAAGCAATATATAGGCCAAGTTTGTCTCAGAGCACTTTCGCTCTTGACATCCATCGCCATTTGCTGTAAATTGTCGACAATCGACAAAGAAGTCCTGCACCTGCTAAGCTCCATCGTTCAAAGCTGAACATGTCCGCTCGCCGTACCAGACCTTGGCCAACGTCCCAGTATCCTCCTATAGCGCAGCGGTTTCCATCGCTAGTCATCATGAGTTAAGAGGCACGCTACCGTGGAAGATGCCCCCAAACTGCGTTTACCTACACGGCTCCGCTTGGTCGATGACGTGTATCAAAGCCTTGAGAGCGCAATTCTGTCCGGTCAAATCAAGCCGGGCGAGCGCCTGATTGAGGCGCGATTGTCCCTTGAGTTGGGTGTGAGCCGGACGGTTGTGCGGGAGGCGTTTCTCATGTTGGAACGCCAGGGGTTGGTCGTTAATAATCCACGTGGTGGCACCTTTGTGACACGGCTCTCGCAGCAGGAAGCCTATGATCTGGGCTATGTGCGAGCCCTGCTCGAAAGTTTTGCGGTTACCGTGGGCCATGATCGCATCGATGAACAAACGGTTAGGCGCTTGAAGAACTGTATCGCTGATATGGGTAGGTGCCAACTGCCGCTTGAGGTACCGCGCCTCGTCCATATTGATGTAGCGTTTCACCATATTTTGGTCGATTCGGCACGTTCTGCCCGCTTGCTTGCTCTGTGGTCGAGTCTGAATGGTCAGATCGGCGCACTTTACATCCGCGGTTTGGAAAGCCAGCAAGCGCATATTGGCCATGTTGTTGAACTCCATGAGGCATTACTCAAGTCGGTCTGTTCTTTGGACGTGGCGATAGGCCAACGGGCTGTATTTGAGCACTATGTGCGACGTCCCCAAGCCGACCGATCGGCCGATGCTGCAATCTTACTCGCGATTAATGCCATTGCACCAAGCTATGCCGATGAGTTTGGTGACCGAATGCGCGCAGTTCATAATACGAAAGGGGATGCGGATGCAAGCAAGTAAACTAAGGGTTGGTGTGCTGGGTGCAGGCGCGTGGGCAGAACATGCCCATGTCCCGGGATGGTTACGCGATCCACGCTGCGAGGTCGTAGCAATCTGTGATGTCGAGCATGAACGCGCCCAAGGCTTTGCGCAGAAGTTGGGCATCCCGGAAGCGACCGCCGACTGGCAAACGCTGGTCGGGCGACCTGACATCGACGTTATCGACGTTGTAACGCCGTCTCATACGCACTTCGAGCTAGCTATGGCGGCGCTGCAGTCGGGCAAGCACGTTTTATGCGAGAAGCCAATTGCTTTTGATTTTCGCCAGACACTGCAAGCTGCCTCCGTGGCCCGAGAAAAAGGGCTGAAGACCAAATGCGGCTTTACCTTCCGCTATAGCCCGGGCGTGCAATATGCCAAATCACTCATGGACGAAGGTTTCGTTGGCCGGCCCTTTATCTACAACGGCTACGAACAAAATTCGCAATGGCTCGATCCACAAAATCCGCTCCGGCAAGTCGATCCCAATGCCGACCAAGCCGTGATTCAAACCTCATCACTGGAAGGCTATGGCGCACCGGTCATCGACATCGGCCATTGGTGGGTCGGTGCAGACTATTCCTCCGTGGTAGGAACAATGCGCAACTTCATCCCGGAGCGTATGGTACGCGCGACCGGCAAAATGATGCGCATGAATATCGATGATGGTGATATTTTTATTGGTGAATACACCAATGGCGCGATTGGCACCATCCAGACGAGCTTTGTAACGGTTGGCAACTACCCAGGCATCGAAGTTCGGATCTATGGTGAGCAGGGCGCCATCATTTGCCGTTTGGTCGAAGAGTTCGGCGTGGCCGAAACGATCAAAATTGCCAAGCCCGACTCGGTTGAGTTCAAGCAGGTCGAGATCCCGCAGCGTTTCTATCCGACCGGCGGTCATCCTAAGGAGTCGTGGCGCAGCCTCTTCTATGCGAATCTCATCAAAGACTTCATCGATGAGATCCGGGAGGGCGGCGAGCGCAACCAGGGTAGTTTTGTTGACGGTGCTTGGGTCCAGGAAGCGATTAATGCCGTGGAACTATCCTTTCACGAGCGCCGCTGGGTCGATCTGCCCTTATCACGGTGAGCCTAGTGGAAACATGTGCTCTTTCCTTTGAGTCATGGCTTGATGATTTCTTCGGGGCCTATTACCGGCGGCGGCCCGTAAACGCGACGTTTATCGGCATGCATGCCTATGACGACCGTTTAGCGGACTTTGGGGAGTCCGGCAGCGGCGACATGCTCGCTGAGATCACATCGTTGCGCCGGCAGTTAGCACAGATCCCGCCAACTGGGATAAACCAGGTGGAAACGATTGACCGCTTATTGGCCGGCGGTTTCCTAGAGATCCAAGAGTGGGAGCTTAATTCGCAGCACTTCCAGCATGGCAACCCGAGCCTGTACACCGGTGAAGCGGCTTTCGGGCTCATCAGCCTGCTGCGCCGTCCTTTCGCGCCGGCGAAGGAGCGTGTGGCTGCCGTGGCCGAGCGGATGGCCCAGCTGCCGGCGCTGTTTGCGCAGGCGCAGGCAAATGTCAAAACCGCACCCCTAGCTTGGACCAAGCGAGCGATAAACGAGGCAGCCGCCATCTTGACGCTCTTAGAGAGTAGCCTTGACCTGTTTTTGCAGGCCAATGGGTTGCTTGACCGGCCTTGGGGTGCCGTACAGGGGCAAGCAGTCAAGGCCGTTGGTGATTTTCAGCACTATCTCACAACCGAGCTTCGGCAACACGCGACGGAACAGTATGGCTGCGGCGCTGTCGCCTTTGATCGGCTGCTGAAGCGCGGGTACTTCCTCGAGCAAGATGCTGCCGCGATTGCAGAGTTTGCCCGAGAACAAATGGCGGTCAGCACAGCGTATCTCGAGGAGCATGCCCGAGACTTCGGTGCCCGGCATTGGAGCGAGGCACTGGCCCAATTGACCACGATCTACCCATCCGTGGATCACTACTACGCCCGCTATGCCGAGCTATGGACGGCTTGCCGGGCGGCCGCTGAAGAACACCAGTTGCTTACGTGGCCTGACTATCCAGTAGCGTATGTCCCACGGCCGTTCTGGGTCCGGGAGGCGGCTGCTCAACTGTATTTCCTGTTTTACCACTCGCCCGCGCCATTCGATCACCTGCCTGGCGTGGAGTATTTAGTAACGCCGATCGAGCCCACCTTGTCGCCGGCAGAGCAAATACGCCTGCTCGGTGCTAACAATGACAGTGTGATCAAGCTCAACCATGTCGTGCATCACGGCGCGCTCGGCCATCATATCCAGAACTGGCACGCCTTCCAGGCACCCTCGCGCATCGGTCAAATTGCGGCAGTGGATTGCGCGTCACGCATCGCAATGTTTTGCGGCGGCACAATGGCCGAAGGCTGGGCATGCTATGCAACCGACCTAATGGATGAGATCGGCTTCCTAACGCCGCTCGAACAGTACTCTCAATACCACGGGCGGCTGCGCATGGCCGCGCGGGCGGTCGTTGATGTCGAATTACATCATGGTCGTATGTCCCTTGATCAAGCGGCCAATTTCTATCAAGAGCAGGTCGGGATGGCACCGGGGGCGGCACAGGCTGAAGCAGTTAAAAATAGTATGTTCCCGGGTACAGGGCTTATGTACCTCATGGGCACCGAGTCTATTCATCAACTGCGGCGCGACCTAGCAACGCAGCCGGGTTTTGATGTGCGAGCGTTTCATGACCGCTTTCTCAGCTACGGTTCGATCCCGGTCGCACTCACTGCGAAAGCGATGCGTAAGGAGTCCTTTGATGCTTAGCGATGCAACACTGGCCTACGGTGAGGCACTAACGACGGCGCTGCTGGGCGTCGATGCCCTTTATCGCGCCGAAGAGGATAACGGCGATGATGCAGGGCTGGTCGTACTGAATATGAGTGGTAGGCACCGCCCAGACGTGTATGCGAGCTATGCTACGGCGGAGACTCATTTTGCCGACCTCCAACGGGCGGCGGCGGAGTTGCCCGAAGCCGATCGCCGGCTCTATTACGAGCAAGTCTGTCGTTCGACGCTTGCCTTCATGCGCTGGCGAGCCGGCAAGCTGCCCTTCACCGACCAAGTCAGTCAATTCTTGCATGTGCCACCGGCTCCCGCCAGTGAGCATGAGCTAGACGGGCTGCGGGGCGCGATGCGCACTCATCTGACACAGATGGGCTATAGTGGCGACCTCGCAAGCCAGTGCGCGGCCTGGGAGGAACGTAATCGCGTACCTGCTGAGGAGGTGCCGGCTGTGTTGGCGGAATTGCTGGACGAGGCGTGGGAGCGTACAACCGCTCGCATGGAGTTGCCGGCACCAAAATCAGACGGCATGCATGTTAAAACCGTTACGGGGATGCCTTTCAACGCCCGCTGTGACTATCTGCACCGCCAGGTCGAGCTTAATATCGATCCGATCTTAACGCGCCCTGCGCTCAAGCATCTGGCAGTGCATGAGTGCTATCCGGGCCACTATGTTCAGTTCAAGCTTCGAGAAACGTGGTACGAGCAGGGCTTGGCCGCTGCCGACGGACTCTTGTCAGTGGTTAATACTGCCAGCTCAACGACGTTTGAGGGAATTGCCGACAATGGCCTGTATCTCCTCAATTGGATCGAAAGCGACGATGATCGCGTTTCTGCGCTGATGACGCGCTATCGCTCCGGTATCGGTACTGCCGCAGCGTGGCGTTTACATGCCGAGGGCTGGTCGCCTGCGCAGGTGACCGATTGGCTCCGTAGCCAGTCGCTGGTGGGGGGTGAGGGCTGGGTCCATAATCGCATGCGTTTTATTGCCGCGCCGCAGCGTAGCGCGCTGATTTGGTCATATTGGTGGGGCGAACCATCTGTAACCCCGCTCTGGCAGGCGATCGCCCCGCCACAACGTCCGGCATTTTTGCGCTTCTTGTATGGCCGGATGCACTCGCCGCAGAGTGTCGCGCTGTTTGCATGAAAGGAGGGACAGCATCATTGCCTGACCCAACGTCGCGACGGCCCGCGCGTTGTGGATGACCGCCTCGCTTGATCTAGCGAAATATTCAGATTTCCCAAACGAAGGAGCGCCTCCATGGCAAAAGACATGACCCACGACGCTAAACACAGCAGCGTGATGCCAATCCTCCAGCTTGATCGCGTACGCCGTCGACTCTTTTCAACGTTCGGTGCCAGCCTCGCGCTGGTCGTGCTGGTCGCATGTGGTGGCGCGCCAGCGTCTCCAACCGGCGGTGCAAGTTCCGCGACCACGACCGCTCCGGTGGTCAGCGCGACGATGGTGGCAACGGTTGCCACGTCCGCCAGCAGTGCTGCAACCACAGCCCCGGCAGCCGCTGCTGGGAATACGTTGACCTACGGTCTGGGTTTTGATGTTGACGATACACTCGATCCCCAGGTGACCAACTATGACTCAACGATCCGGGTCACAATGAACATTTGCGAGCCGTTGTTGTGGGAGCCCGAGCCCGGCAAATACCAGCCGGCGCTGGCCGACTCATGGGAAATCTCGCCCGACGCCAAAACCTATACTTTTCATCTCAAGAAGGGCGTTAAATTTACCGACGGTACCGATTTCAATGCAGACGCGGTCAAGTTCACCTTTGATCGGGTTATGGATCCCGCGACAAAGGCCGGCCAATCCCACGATCAACTGGGACCCTATGATCATACTGAGATCGTCGATCCCTACACCGTCAAGGTCGTGATGAAGCAAGGCTATGCGCCGCTGCTATCAAACCTCAATGGCTATTTAGGCATCGTCTCGCCCACGGCCGTCAAGAAGATGGGCCTGGCCGATTTCGCACGCCACCCGGTAGGCACCGGCCCATTCATGTTCAAAGAATGGGTGCCGAAAGATCATATTACCCTAGTGAAGAACCCCGACTATAAGTGGGGCTCGTCGATGTTCAAGCACACTGGGCCGGCCTACCTCGATCAGATTATCTTCAAGGTCATTCCTGAAGACTCAGTTCGAACCGGGACACTCAAGAGCGGTGAAACCCAGTACATCGATCAAATCGATCCGCTCGAGCTACAGGCGCTAAAGGCCGATCCTAAGTTCAGTGTCATTCAGAAGGGTCAGCCGGGCTCTGGCTGGACCTTGCTACTTAACCAGACCAGCACCGGCGCGATCAGCGATCCCCAAGTGCGCCTAGCGATGGAGTATGCGATCGACAAGGAGGGCGTCAATAAGGCCGTCTTCCAGGGTCTGAACAAGGTCGCGGCCAGCGCACTCATGAAGCCAACACTGGGCTATGATACTGCGACCGAGAAGCTGTATTCGTATGACCCCGAGAAAGCCAAACAAATCCTCGATCAGGCCGGTTGGAAGGCCGGGACGGATGGCATCCGTGAGAAGGGTGGCAAGAAGCTAACGATTGATTTCCCCATCATCTCGCGGCCCAACGATAAGGCCATGGCCGAGTCGATTCAGGCCAGCCTGCGGGATGTCGGCATCGACTTCAAGGTCAATCCATTAGAGCGCGCGGCTGCCCGTGATCTAATTAAGCAAAACAAGTATGATGCAGGCTTCATGTGGTTCTCCTATGGTGATCCAGATGTGCTGCGCACCTTGTTCGCGTCAGCGAACGCGGATGCCTTCAACCGTGCGAAATATAAAGTGCCTGAGGTCGACAAGATGCTGGACGACGCGGCCGCGACGACCGACCCGGCTAAGCGCACGCAATTGTACGCTCAGATTCAGGAACGGGTCCTGAAGGATACAGCAGTCGTGCCGTTGGTCGATACGATCGTCTACAATGCCAAGCGGGCCGAAGTGCAAGGTGATTCGATTGATGCGCTGGCCTCCTACGTCTGGCTCTACGACGTGCAGATCAAGAAATAAGCACATACCGGCGCGGGCTCGTGTGATGTAAACCAAGCCCGCGCCGAAGCCACCCGTGACAGATGTGCCGATAGTAGTTCGGTTGGTACAGGTAGTAATCGAGCGCAAGGCTGATAGGCTATGTTGATCTATATCTCGCGGCGGCTCGTGCATGCGATTCCAGTGTTGGTTGGCATCTCGATTTTGACCTTTGCGATGCTCCATCTAGTTCCTGGTGACCCGGTCATGATCTTTGCCGGTGATAAACCGATGACCGAAGCACGTGCCGCCATGCTCCGCCACCAACTGGGCTTAGACCGGCCTCTCTATGTCCAGTACTGGGATTATGCCAGCCACGTCCTACGTGGTGACCTTGGCGTGGGGTTGCGCAGTCAGCGACCGGTCGTTGATAGTATTCGTGAAGCGTTGCCCGGGACTGTGCAATTGACCGTAACGGCGATGCTGATCGCGACTGTTGTTGGGATTACCTTGGGGATTGTCGCCGCTATCGCGCACGGCACGTGGATCGACACAGCGGCGATGTCGTTCGCCATGCTTGGGATCTCAATGCCGGTCTTTTACTCGAGCTTATTGTTGTTGTTGGTCTTCTCATTTCGGCTCGCTTGGTTCCCTGCTACAGGGCAGGGCGGCTTCTCACGGCTTGTGTTGCCGTCGATCGCCCTGGGTTTAGCCTCATCGGCCGCGCTCGCTCGCTTGGTCCGCTCTAGTATGCTGGAAGTGTTGCGCCAGGAGTATATCGTCACTGCGCGGGCGAAAGGGCTGCATGCCAATACGGTGATCGTGCGACATGCCGTCAAAAACATGCTGATCCCAACGGTCACGATGCTTGGTCTACAAATTGGTGGCCTCCTGGGCGGAGCCGTTGTAACCGAAACAATCTTTTCAAGGCCGGGCATAGGTCGGCTAGCAGTAGACGCGATCTCGAGTCGCGATTTTCCACTGGTTCAAGGGACGGTGTTGTTCGCAGCCGCCACTTATGTGCTGGTCAACTTGGTAGTTGACACACTGTACGCGGCCATCGATCCGCGCATTCACTACCGGTAAGGGCAGCGGTATGGCAGAGCTTTCAGTTTCGGCGCGTTCACAAGTACAAGATAGGGTTCCGGCGGGGCGCAGTCCGGCGCAAGAGACGTGGCGCCATCTGCTGCACAGCAAGAGTGCCTTGATTGGTGGCACCCTGCTGCTCCTGATCATAGTGGCTGCGGTGCTGGCACCCTACATTCACCTGTATGATCCTATCAAGTCTAACATGCGCTCACCGCTCCAATCTCCCACGCTATCGCATCCCATGGGCACCGACCGCTTTGGCCGCGATGTTTTCTCTCGCGTCCTGTGGGGTGGCCGGCTTTCGCTCCCGGTTGGCTTCGTCTCGGTCGTGATCGCGGCCGTGGCCGGAGTAACGTTGGGCTTGATCGCAGGCTATTATGGCGGCTATATCGACGCCGTGATCAT
>JBBRHB010000030.1:0-15782 GCA_038223355.1 Chloroflexales bacterium | reverse complement strand
CATCTCGCTTCCGGAAGGAATGGAGATGGTGATGCCGGGTGACAACGTGCAGATGGGCGTGGAGCTGATCATGCCGGTGGCAGTGGAAGAAGGCTTGCGGTTTGCGATACGCGAAGGCGGCCGGACCGTTGGCGCGGGTGTTGTCACTAAGATCCAAGCCTAAATAAAAATATGTGATCGGAGCACACGGCAGGCAATCTTCTGTCGTGTGCTCTTGGCCTTTTATAGTGTCTACGGAGTACGACTATGGCATCCAAAAAAGGGAATCGAATTATTATCACGCTGGCCTGCAACGAATGCCGCGAGCGCACCTATACCAGCGAAAAGAATCGCAAAAATGATCAGGCGCGGCTTGAGTTGAACAAATATTGCCCACGTTGCCGCCAGCACCGGCTCCACCGGGAAACCAAATAAGCCCGCACACATTGCGGTCTAAGGAGGGCCAGAGGTGGCAATCGTGAACGAAAAGCAAGAAGGTGCCTTACAGCGCTGGTTCCGTGAAACACGGGGTGAGTTGCGCAAGGTAACGTGGCCGACCCGTGAGGAAGCGTTGCGCCTGACCTATGTGGTCATCGGTATAGCAGTGGCTTTGGGCTTGGTGCTCGGGCTGACCGATACTCTTTTGACTACGATCTACAGTCTCCTGGTCAGAGGATAGTGGAAAGGAGCTGGCGATGAGCGACTCTGCACTGACAGAAGGCCAGACCGACGCCAGCGCTGAGCGGCAGTGGTTTGTGATCCATACCTACTCGGGGTATGAAAACAAAGTCAAGCAAAATCTGGAACATCGCATCGACTCGATGGAGATGAAAGACCAGATTTTCCTTGTTATCGTGCCGACCGAAGAAGAGATCGAGATCAAGAACGGCCAACGCCGTACGGTTCAGAAAAAAGTCTTTCCCGGCTATGTCTTGGTGCAGATGCGCCTCACTGATGACTCGTGGTATGTCGTGCGTAATACGCCCGGTGTAACTGGCTTCGTGGGCCTTGGGACGCGTCCAACGCCTTTAGAAGAGGCCGAAGTCAAGTCCATTCTTAAGCAGATGGAGACTGAGGCACCCAAGGTGCGGGTTAATTATGTGGTTGGTCAAGCTGTCAAAATTACGGATGGTCCATTCAGTGATTTCGAAGGTGTTGTTAACTCAATCGACCAGGAAAAAGGGAAGGTCCGTGTCCTGGTCTCGTTCTTTGGTCGCGAAACACCGGTTGAGCTTGACTTCTTACAGGTGATGGCTGCTGTCTAGCACGAAAAATTGGTAGTCAATACAAGTGTAAATTGTTTGGTGTATGATCGCCAATTGTTCATTGGTTTCTAGGAGAGTGTTGTGGCTAAGAAAGTAACGGCAGTAGTAAAGTTACAACTGCCTGCCGGTAAAGCAAACCCGGCTCCGCCGGTCGGTCCTGCTTTAGGTGCGACCGGTATCAACATCATGGGCTTTTGTAAAGAGTACAACGAGCGTACCGCTTCGCAGGTCGGCATGATCATCCCGGTGGAGATCACCGTCTTCTCGGATCGCTCGTTCACCTTCATTACCAAGACTCCGCCTGCGGCTGACCTGCTGCGCAAAGCAGCCAAGATCGAAAAAGGCTCGGGTACCGTCGGCAAAACAGTCGCCGGGTCGATCTCCAAAGCACAGTTGCATGAGATCGCCCAGACGAAAATGTCCGACTTGAACGCTATCGATATCCAAGGCGCTGAAAAGATCATCGCCGGTACCGCGCGTTCGATGGGCATCGCAATCACAGAATAAATCCCGTATTCCATAAATACGGTATACTACGCAGGTTGTCATGTAGTACGTGGGAGGGCGCATTCGCCCGTTAACCACAGGAGCAAGGAATATGTCAACGAAACACGGTAAAAACTATACCTCGGCCTTAAGCAAGATCGAAAAAGGGCGCACGTACGAGCCGGCAGAGGCTGCCCAACTCGTTAAAGATACCTCCTTCGCCAAGTTTGACTCAACTATTGAGGCTCATTTGCGCTTGGGGATCGATCCCCGCCACGCCGATCAACAGGTCCGTACTACGGTATCGTTGCCCAATGGCACCGGCAAAGCCGTCAGGGTGCTGGTTTTCGCCAAGGGTGATGCCGAGCGCATCGCGCGCGAGGCCGGTGCGGATTATGCTGGGGGCGACGAATTGATCCAACGGATCGCAAAGGAAGAATGGACCGACTTTGACGTCGCAGTTGCGACACCGGATATCATGAGTGATCTCGGCAAGGCGGGCTTAGGCAAAATCCTGGGCCGAAAAGGCTTGATGCCTAATCCCAAGAGTGGTACTGTTGTACAAGCTGCCGATCTGCCACGTGCTATTGGCGAGCTACGCAAAGGCAAGGTTGAGTTCCGTAACGACAAGACGGGTCTGCTGCATGTCGCGATTGGCAAAACATCCTTCACACCTGAGCAAATCCTTGGCAACTTCTCGGCCTTGATGGGCGCAGTCAAATCTGCTAAGCCGAGCGGCGCCAAGGGCATTTATATCAAGAGTGTGACGTTGACCAGCACGATGGGCCCTGGCATTCCGGTGGACATCGCGGCCGCACAAAACCTGGGTGGCACCGAAGAGTAATCGAACTCGAACAACTTAATAACCTGAGACAGCCGGCGTTCGTACGAACTTAATGGCCATTTGGCCACCTGCCGAGGTATCGCATCTTAATCTAAGGATAAGTGTGTGGCCTCGCTCAAAATAGCGAGGCCATTTTTATGTACATTTCTATTTCCAGTGAGGGGAGGTGAAATATGCCGAATAAAGTAAACATTGCTGCCGTGGCGGAGTTGAAAGAGAAAATTGGCAAGGCGAACTTAATGCTCGTATCTGAGTATAACAAGCTGACCGTGGCTGACTTCAGCGAGCTGCGGGCTGCCTTGCGCACGAGTGATGCAGAGGTCTTGGTCACGAAGAACACGTTGACCAGAATCGCTGCCAATGACCTGGGCATTAGCGGGCTAGATGAGTTCCTCGGTGGCCCTGTGACCTTGTTGCTCGGCTATGGTGATCCGGTTGCGACTGCCAAGGCGCTCAACACCTTTGTCAAAACTGCGAAGAACACAGTTGTGTTGCGCGGCGGATTACTGGGCAGTGACCGGATTGGCGCCAACGATCTTGAGCGGGTTGCCAGCACCCCCAGCCGTGAGCAAAGTATCTCCAAGGTCTTGGGAAGCATCAACGCGCCTGCCACCCGCATCGCCGCGACGCTGCAGGCCATCGCGCGTGATATGGCCTATATTCTGGCCCAGGTTGGCGAGGGCAAAGCAAAGAATGCCGCTCCGGCCGGCTAAGACGTTCTGACAGGTAATCGATCAATCTTTTTTAATGACGCACAAGCGTTAGGAGACATCAATCATGGCTTCGGCAAAAGTACAAGGTATTTTGGAAGAGATTCAGGGTTTGACGTTAATGGAAGCGGCGGAATTGTCCAAAGCAATGGAAGAGGCCTTCGGCGTAACGGCTGCGGCTCCCACGGGCTTTGCTCCCGCTGCCGCTGGTGGTGCCGGTGATGGTGCGGCTGCGGTTGCCCCGGTCGTTGAGCAGACCGAGTTTGACGTGATCCTGACGGCGCATGGCCCCAACAAGATCAATGTGATCAAAGTTGTGCGCGAGCTGTCGGGTGGCTCACTTGGCTTGAAGGAAGCGAAGGACCTCGTCGAAAGTGCGCCCAAGCCGATCAAAGAAGGCGTCACGAAAGAAGAGGCCGAGCAGGTCAAGGCCAAGCTCGTTGAGGTCGGTGCGTCGGTCGACGTCAAGTAACATGGCGTAGGGCAACTGCCCGAACCACGCGCGGGTCCAGTGATCGCCACTGGTCCCGCGTTATTGTTTAACAGCTACCTGATGTACCATTACACTCAAGCTGCGTGGGTCATCGCTGGCCGGGTCGCGCTTCATTGGAGTAAAGGTGGGCGCTCTTAGGTGCAGTCGTAAGCTGGTTTGCCCGGCTGCCTCTAGCGGCACAGGTAGCACGAAGCTGCGCCACTGTGGCTGCGGCTGGATATTGAGCAGCGCGCCGTCGTTGAGTTGGAGCTGCAGGGGTCCATTCAGCGGAATGGGCGCAGCCACTTCAACTACGACGACATTGCCCACCACTAGGGGTGCCGGTAGCGGTAGCGTAATATCGCCCTCGCCTTCGAGCCATCGTAGGGAATGATCGTTGACTTGTTCACCCAGCGCAAAGCCGCGGATGTACCCTAGATCAAGATTGCCCCCCAGCGTCACGCTGCTGCGTGGCTCAGGCCGCAGCGCAGTCTGCGCCCATTGTTGCACATCCAGGTTAACCAGCCGTTCGCCTTCTTCTAGCAGCGGCGCGGCATGTCCTGCGTCCCCTACTGATCGTAACAGCGCTCCTAACATGAGCTCGCTTTGTTGCGACGCATGGGCATTAAGCAGTGCTGCGCCAGCGGCTGGACGTCCTTCAGCGCCTAATACCGCTGCAAGCGCGACTTTGGTATCGATATACGTCGGATCAACAGCCAGAGCCAGCCTGAAGGCAGCCTCGGCCGCCGGATAATTGTTATTGCGGAAGGCTGCTTCGCCGCGCGCGAAGGCTTGTTCTCGCCACAGCCCCTGCGCGAGGATTGCCGGGTAATTCCGGTAGGTCACAAACAGCAGCAGGAAACTGCCTGCTACGCCCACCACCAGGAGTGCACGAACTGCATATGGTCGCAGCGTGATGACAAGCCCCGGACCTTGGGCAAGTGTCCATGAGCCATACATGGCTAAAAGTAACCAGATCGTGAGCAGGTAGCGCGGCTCGACATGAAAGATCAGTACGGTCGCCACCGAGTACACCAACCACAAGCCCATGACCCACTTAAAAGGCCGATCAGTTGCCGGATGCAGCAACCCAACTAAGCCGCCTAGCATCCACACGAACCACATCAAGTCGCCCAATAAGCCGAGCGGTGCGACAGGCCGTAATGCGCGGTTATAGGCGCTCCGCTTAACAAAAAAATCTTCAATAAACTGCGCTTTAACTATGCCTCGGAAGGTACTCCACATTGGCCGTACCGGGCGTAGTGGATCATGCTCCAGGATCGCGAGAGCCTGAGCCGAGGCGTAGGCTTGGCGGTCGGCTTGCGGTAGCCGACGTAATTGCTCGATCTTCGGTGTGCGTTCGCCTGCGTCTCCTAAATCAAGCCATAAGTTAATCGGACCCAAGGTATCGACCGGGATAAAACGATGATAGGTTAGCCAGTTGCGCGCCGTCCAGGGCAAGACAATCAGCAATGTTGTCGCCGCCAGGACTGCAAACGGACGCAATACACGCTGCCAGCCGGGTCGCCCCAGTCTGAACCAATGCCGTTGACCGCGTTCTGCGTGAGCTCTGCTTAGCTCCGTATGCCACAGCCAGGGTATTGCAAATACGAGCGCATAAAGTGCGGGTGAACGGGTAAGCGCCGTCAACCCAAGTGCCAGACCGGCAGCGCCAATATCACGGAGCCGGTGGCTATCGTCGTAGCGCAGCAGCAAGAGCAGATGGAGCGTGAACAAAAATAAATACAGTGGCTCTGAGAAGAGTGTTGTCGATAGATCGATAAACGGGAACCAAATAGCCCAGAAGACGGCAAAGAGCAGACCAGCCCGCTTGTCGCGGACGAGCCGTGTGACGGTCTCGTACCCGATTGGCACAAGTGCTGCCCCAAGCCCAGCCTGCACGTATTGAATGATCTGCACCCCATACGTGACGGGTCGTCCGAGCAACAACGCCAGCTTAAGGCAGGCGGCGAAGAACCAGACATGCAGCGGTGGACGGATCAACCACGAGTCGTCAACATAGCGTCCTGTTACAACGAAGCGGAGGGCCCGTTGATAGTAGTCGCCGTCGTCGGCATTCGAAAACTGGGGCAGCAAGCCGTTTACTCTGCTATACCACACACGTAGGGCGAAGGCCAGCATCGCGAGTACAAGGATGACGAGGAAGACACGTCGTTCTTTCACGGTTTGGTCTGACGATACAGCTGATACTGCCCGCTCGTCGCGATGAGTGCGTCGCCGTCCGGCCTTGGCCGTCCGCTGTGAGCAGACCACAAAATATAGTGGCCAGCAGCCGCAAAGCGGTCGGCGACCGCACTATATTTAGCGATGGTTTCTTCGGGTGCTAAGCGCGGCTGGATATGATCAGTTGCCGGCACCCCAGCGTTAATGGCCGCAACGATTGCGACGTCGGCCGGTGGTTGTAGATCAAGTACGGCTCCACTGCCGATACTAATTTCGCCGGCCAACAGCACGAGCAAGAGCAGCGTTAGTCCAATGTCGATACCGGAGGCCCAGCCGCGCCTACGCGACCTCCTCCCCAAGCACAACAGCGCGCTCGCTCCGGCAGCCGCCCAGATCGCGAGCAGCGGGACAAAAAAGCGGATCAGTGAAAAACCGACGCTCACCGCGACGACGTAGGCCAGCGCCATTATAAGCAGGAGCCATGGTCGTCCCGGTCGTCGCCAGCCCCAATGCAACAGTCCGGCGACGGCTAGCAGATTGGCAGGGAAACCTAACAGACGTAACATGCCGGCCTGTCCCCATTCATTGGCATCTGCCGCTCCTGTACCGAAGAAGATCAGGAGGTTGTGGCTCCAGTTGCTCCAGAAGCGCGCCGGTTCCTGCCGCACGAGGTCAAGCACTTTGACATCGTTCGAGGCCTCGGCCCAGCGCGACCATTCAGTATTACCATAGACTGCCAGCCAGATGTTTTTGGCCTGCTGTGAGTAGAATGGCTGTCCGGTCTGCCAACTATTAATGCCAATTTGCGGCAGCACGACGATGAAAAAGCCGAGCGTTAGCCAGCCGATATGCTGCCACAGCTGCCGTTGCCGGACACGGAAACGCGCAAGGGCTAGGAGTAGTCCCCAGGCAACCGGAAGGGTCAGAATACCAGGATGGCGTAGCTCAAACGCTAGCCCGCAAAGTGCTCCGGCCCCCAGCAAACGCCACCTTCCACTGTCGGTTTCGAGCCAGACGAGGGCTGCTACTGCGAGGGTCCATGCTGCAGCAAAAGGCAGATCGGTGCCCAGGAGCAGCGTATATTGGACGGTCAAGGCATTGAGCCCTGCTAGGGCAAGTGTGAGCAGTCCACCGAATGGCCCGAGGAGGCGCAGACCAATCATATACGCGCCGAGAAGCAGTAACATACCGCTGGCTAACGCGACTCCGCGTGCCGCCAGGAACGGATTATTGTGCACCATAGGACGAACGAGCCACAACAGTAAAGGATAGCCGAGTTGATAAAAGCCGTCGGCACGTAGCACGCAAGGTGCATCGGCTAGGGCGACATGCTCCGGACAGAGCAACTGCTGCGAGCGCGTCGCAAAGACGCGAAAATCTTTTTCAACCCCTGGTGCTGCCAACACCGTATGTGCCTGGACACTGCCAAGCACACTAGCGAGCCAAATAGTGAGCAGCACCGCCGCCACACTATGTGCCCGGCGTACAGTCAAGTGTTCGATCAGTGTCTGAGCGTGCCGGATGGCCAGCGCGGCTGCGAGCAGGAGAATCATCCAGCGTAAGAGATAGCGCAATGGGTAGCCGGTTAGTGGGAACCGGTAGAAAAGCAGCCAGGCCACGAGACCGGCGGCAGCGACTAATAGCACGGTGCGGAGCCGACGAACGGCAACTGCAGCAAGTGCAACTGCTAGACCGCCTTGCAAGACCTGACCGGGCACTGGCAGAATGGGCCAACTGGTGGTACGTAGCTCGGCCCAGTCAACTTGCACCCCTCGCACAACGTCATTAACATGTGCGGGCGTATCACTGCGCAACTCAATGAACAGGTCGTCCGGTTTTGTAGAGCCGCCGGTTAGGTGAAATGTGGAGGTAGCCCAGTTTCCGGTCGTGGGTAGGTTGCCAAGCTCGCTGGTACCATTCAACAACACATGCAGTTGCGAGGGTGGCTTTGTCGCAGGTCCGCGCCAATGGATTGCTACATCTGCCGGTAGCCCAACTTGGGGAAAGAGTACGAATGACTCAGCTTTCGTCCAGCGGAAGGGCGTTGGGCTGCTCTTATCGGTAATCGTACCCCAGCGGTTCTGCGCATCGTTAAAGCCTTGGACGTAGCCGCCATCATTACTACCGACGTGGACGCTGTACCGGACCGGCACTTGATAGCCTAATACAATCAAGATGCAACCGGCCAAGAACCAGCATACCAACCGTAGCCCTGTGGCTACCACTGTATCCAACGAGCAATAATCCTGCGTAAACCCTTAAGCCCACCGGTCGAGGCCGTGCGATTATACCATGTTCGACACGTACTTCCTCGTCGTTTATACTGCCACCCATACTCCGAGGAGCTGCTATGGCCAAAGTTGGTCGCAACGATCCCTGCCCGTGCGGTAGTGGCAAGAAATATAAACAATGCCACGGTCCGATCGACGCGGCCCAAGCCAATGCGCAACGGGCACTACACCAAGCTCCAGATACCTTGTTGCCCAAGCTTCTAGACGCTGTTGCTCGTTTTGCTGATGCGCTACCACCCGCGCTCGACCTTTTCTGGAACGGCAAATATCATGTTCATACGGTCCAGGAGTTGGACGAGGACGAGGATCGCGGCAGTGAACGCTTTTTGACTTGGTTCTTGTTCGATCATCCGGTCAATGGGCAAACACCGGCTATGACACTTGCCAGCGATCCGGCGGAGCTCGACTTATCTGAAGCTGAAACGGCGCTCTTGGCCCAGTGGCAGGCTATCCGCCTTCAACCTTACGTTATCGAGGATCTTATCAAAGGTCAGGGCTTTACGGTACGACCTTTGTGGGGTGATACCACTATCCCGGTTGAGGATCATGCTGCCACGAAGCGCGTCGAAGTCGGTGATCTCCTGATCATGCACATCCTGCCTGTAACCGCCGGTACCAACTTTATTACGGGTGCTGCCGCGCATTTATCCGCCGATACACTTGATCCGCTGCGTGAATTCGCGGCCCTGCACCTTGTCGATCTGCAGCGCTCGCAGCCTGATGCAACCTATGCCGATCTGATTCACAACCGTAGCCATGTCTTCAACCATTTCGTGATGGCGTTGCCGCGCGATGGCAAGGAGTTGAGCAAATTAGACGAGCTGGTGGTTCAAACGCGTGCTATGCTCAATGTCGTTACCGATTCGCTTGGCTTTGGCAAAGCGGAAGCTCCCCAGCTCGCCGTGCCCAGCGTCGTAGAGAAGGCGGCCAGCGAACTGCTTGCTCAGAGAGAGGCTCCAGCAGAAGCATCCTAACAACAAACGCTCCTGCTCTATGACAGGAGCGTTCAACCAGCGCTTCTAGCTTCTAGGCTACGCTTGCCCTAGCATTGTGATCGCGGACTTCAGCAGCTAGGTCAATCCACTCTTCGATTGTCGTCGGTCGTGGCGAACGGTACCCCAGGAACTTTTGTACCATTGACCAGCTCGTGCCCCCCATCACTTCGCCCCACCGTGCGAAGAAACGCTGCTCGGCTTCTTCAGGAGTTTTCGGCGTATTGGGACGGATACGTGCCTCGCTGGCGGGGAAGGTTGTCACATTCGTTGGAGCAGCCGCTTCCGCCTCTTGCTCGTCTGCCACAGCGATAGAAGACCGGCTCAGTGGCTCGGTTACGGTCAGCTTGTCTTTATCGAGTGGCACCTGATCTGGGAATAGTGTGGCCAGCGATGCCGGATATTCTTGTGCGAGTTGCAGGTGGCGTTGGCGCGGCGGCTTGATGATCGGCGTGATCGAGCGCCGCTGCCCGGTACGCTCAACCAGCAAAATCGCATCGGCCTCGTAGTTAATATTCTCGTCGGCCAACACGCGCAGGCCTACATCTGTCAGCGCGCTGCCCGATGCCTGGTATTTCTTCGCTAGGTGACCAATCATAATGATATGGAAACCGGCATGCTTCAGCTCGGTCAAACCCGTGTAGATCGACTGCATATTGCGATTGATCGAGGCATGCTCATCATAGGCCAAGGCAGTTTTCCGGTCGGTATCACCGCCTGCGCGCTGCTGGGCATGTTGCCGCATGGCGTTAATAACTTTGGAGATACTATCCAGAATCACTGTATCGCCTGGTTTGCCCATGCGCCGAATTTCGCGCATGGCGTCCAACAGCTGTTTAAGTGATAGTGTCTGTACAGCCTGAATGTCCTGGTGAATGCCCGGCTTGCCGAGCAGGCTTTGGGATGCACCTTCGGTATCCAGAATCCAGATGGTTCCGCTGCGACGAGCGCTCGCGGCTAGGTGCGATTTGCCCGAACCCGGCAGCCCGGTCAAAATAAATAAGGTGCCCGAAAGCAACTGATCGAGTTTCTTGAACATGGGCTCCACTCCTTGATCACCTATAACCTCGTATGACGATGGTGCGGAGTATAGCACAAATGTTTCAAGGTGTCTAGGGTGTTACTAAAAAACGGTGATGAGTGTTAATCATCGCCGTTAGATGGACTGTTTCGTGCTGGTTCAGCGCCACTGTAAACGTTGACGGCGTCCTTCATGAAGGCTGCTCGCCAACAGGTGAATGCCCCATAAGATCAGCGCAATCGCGATGACAGCCCCGACCAGTACGAGTTGCTCCGGCAAAACACTACCGGTACGGCTGCTTTGTTGTTGAACAAAGCTAGCCACCCAAAAGGGGCTCGCCAAAATGCCGTTGAATAAAAACGTGGCGGCCAGTCCCGAAGCGAGTAATGGCAGCAAGGCGATGCGTAGAGCATAATGGCGGGTCGCAACAAATGAATAGAGCAGCCCAAAGCTAACGCCGCCCAGCAGCAAAACTTGTAGCACCGACGCAAGTAGCATGAGGCGCTCGAGCTGTGGCCGCGCGTATATCACAATATTGTTGTCGAGACCAAACGTATCCAGGATTAGGAAGAAAAGCACAAACAGCAGATAGAAGACCCAACTGGCTGCGTAATGTTGCCGCCACCAGTTATGGCGCAGGCCATAGATTACGGTTAATGGCGGGAGGGCCAGCAGTGCCCCGCCGACGAAAATCGCGGAGTAGGGCAAGCTATAGAGGTGCCCTACCTGTAAAGATGAGCCGCTAAGAGTGGTCGCAGTCCCGAAAAGGCGCGCCCACAATGGCTGTCCGAGCATTGCGCCACTGCCCGCAACAAGTAGCAGCAGCGGACGAAAGCTACGATCTTGCCATGCCGTAAATAACCCGAGAGCGTAGGCCACGCTGGCAAGGAGGTTAAGAGCCGAGACCATGCGCTACTCCTGCTGGTAAAGCTGAATGCGTCCGTTTTGCATCGTAAACAGTTGGTCGGTCAAGGGATAGGGTCCACTTGTTGCATCCTCCGTGATTTGAGCAGCTAAGCGTTCGAATATATCGTTATCGTCGTCGCCAAAGCCGATCAGCAGGTCCCGCGTGGGTACACCAAACACGACGGTGCCACCGAGTTGCCGCGCAAATGGCTGGAGCAGATCAGGTAAGAGCAAGCGGGTTGCGTCATAGCCATCTTGGCTGGCCCAGATGAGCAGGCTTCTGCGGCCTGTCCCACTGATACGTGGCGGTGTTGTACGTTGACGAAGATTGGCGATGGCGCGTTGGTGTAGGAGTTCCTCGGCCAAGGCCCAACTGGTCAGATGATCACGAGTGACGTAGGCAACAGTCTCTCCTTCGTCGATAACATACGTGATCATCAACTCACCGAGAAATGGCCGGTACAGTAGTACCGGCAGCTGTTGCTCGTGGATCTCATTCAGTATTGCCAGTGGCTTAAGCATCGGCATGATGTGCTGTAATAGTACGGCCGGATCGCTGATCGTGCGATTTGGTGGTGCATCGTGAAGCGATTCAGATAAGGAGTGTAATATGCCTGGGAGGGATTGTGGGTCGGCTAGGTAAATATCATAAAAATGATCAAGCTGGAGGCTGGTAGGCTGTCCTAATACTTCGAGATACAGCTCAAGATCGTCGATGCCGGCCACAACCACCCCTGATTGGCTGGCCAGTGTTTGGGCAGCGGCGCGGGTAAAATCAGCTGGACTAAGCGGTGTTGCCATAGCGCTTCTATGAGGCTCCCTGCCAAGCAGCTTTCAATTCTGCCAGACCTAGTGCGAACAGCGGGGCACCGTTGATGCCCAAAACGTCTAGGTGCACATCGGCCACCACGATTCCGATTTGGGCACAGGGGATCCCCGCCGCGAGTTGTTCCCAGGCCGTGACCTGTGCCGGTGGCACCTCGACGAGGAAGCGTACTGGCGACTCACTCCATAGAATCATTGCATCTGCCAGTATCGCTCCGCTGAACGGCACCCTGCTAAGCTCAAGACGCAGGCCGCGCTCGCCGCCGATGACCATTTCGGCTGCCGCTACGCCCAGCCCGCCTTCGCTCACATCATGACAAGCCACAACAAGGCCGGCGATGATCGCTGCATGCACGGCCTCGAAGATTTGCCAGGCTGTCTGAAGATCAACTTGGGGTACAGATGCACCGAGTTCATTATGCAAGAGCGCCCAGTGTGAGCCGCCAATGGCAACACCGGTTGTCCCGACGACATAGACGAGGTTGCCTGCCTCCTTCAGATCGATACTGGTCGTATATGCGATATCATCCATGGTGGCTAGCGCAGAAATTAAGAGCGTCGGGGGAATTGGGACGCGTTCGCCGTGGGTAGCACGATACTCATTATTCAATGAGTCCTTGCCGGAGATAAACGGCATACCCCAGGCTATGGCTGCATCACGACACCCCGCAGTAGCACGCACCAGCCCCGCTAGGCGATCCGGCTGGCGTGGATCGCCCCAGCAAAAGTTATCCAATAATGCAATCCTATGGGGGTCACCACCCACCGCGACGACATTTGTAACCGCTTCCGCGCAGGCAGCGAGGGCCATCCAGTAGGGGTCAATCAAGCCATAGCGTGGGTTAATACCCAGACCAAGTGCGATGGCCTGCGGATGTGTGTCCTGGATATACAACACTGCACCATCGGTTGGCCCATCACCGGTCACGCCGCCCATCGGACCCTGAACCGTCCGACCCTGCACGAGATGGTCGTAGGTTCGCACAATGGCCTCTTTCGAGGCAATGTTAGGGTGGCTCAGCAAGGCCAGCAGCGTGGCCTGGGGCGAAGCTGCCGGCAACTCCGGATCTGCATTGGCTGGCGGCGACCATACTGCCTGTAGCTGGCGCTGTGGTCGCCCATCGTGTACAAAGTCCATGCCCATGTCGACCAGTGGCTGTCCATCGAACTCGACCAGCAAACGCCGGTTGCCCGTGAAGTGACCGATTACGGTTGCTTCGACATCCTCGGCCTGACACAGTTCAAGCAAAGCTGTCAGCGTTGCCGGTGGTACTGCGACCACCATCCGCTCCTGCGCCTCGGACAGCCATATTTCCCATGGCTGCAGACCGGGATATTTGAGCGGTACATCCCGCAACTCAACCGCAACACCGGTCCGCTCGCCCATCTCGCCGACCGCCGAAGAGAGGCCGCCGGCACCACAATCAGTGATCGACCGGAAGAGGCCCTGGGCGTTCGCTTGGAGCAGCACGTCAATCATCGTTTTTTCGGTGATGGGGTCGCCAATTTGGACCGCGCTGCCGACCATCTCGGCGGTATCATAGGTCAGCTCTTCCGACGAAAAAGTCGCGCCATGGATCCCATCGCGGCCCGTGCGACCGCCGATCACCACGACTGCGTCGCCCGCTTGCGCGCCACCCCGGTGCGCATCGCGCGGTGCTAAGCCAACTGTTCCACAAAAGACCAGCGGATTGCGGATATAGCCCGGATCATACAATACGGCCCCGGCCACAGTTGGTACGCCAAGTTTGTTACCATAGTCGCGCACACCGGCGACGACGCCGGCTGCAATCCGAGCAGGATGAAGTACCCCGGATGGTAGCTCATCAGCCGTTAGATTCGCTGGTCCAAAGCACAGCACGTCAAGATTAGCGATTGGTTGAGCCGACACCCCCAGGATATCACGCACAACCCCACCGATACCAGTATTGGCACCGCCAAATGGTTCCAACGCCGACGGGTGGTTGTGGGTCTCAACCTTGAAGGAAATGGCCGTCTCAGAACCGAGGGCTATGATGCCGGCATTGTCGACAAAGGCCGACAGGAGCCAATCAGGCCAAATGGCCTTGGTTGCTCGTACCAGGAAGGTCGAAAGGAGCCCATCAATCTGTAAATCGCCCAGCGCATGGCTGGGCTGGCCTTCTTCATGATAGGCGATCAAGGCTTTGAATGTTTTGTGTGAACAATGCTCGGACCACGTCTGGGCGAGGGTTTCAAGCTCGCCATCGGTTGGATCACGGCCTAGTTCGCGAAAATATTGCTGGATGGCCTGCATCTCGGCCGGATCGAGCGCCAGCACACCTTTTCGGCTGATTTGATTCAGTTCGTCTTGGTCGGCCTCACGCAGGTCTACCTGGACGATCTGCGGCGGTGTCGCTGCCGGACGCGTAACTAATGAACGATAGAACGCCGTGGCTGCTGCCTCGTCGGCAGCGTTTGTTACGGCAATGGTTTGTACCAAATCGTTGGCCAGGGCGTCCCATGCTAGTCGCTCGGCCTCCGCGCGGCTTAGCATCCCCCCCAACAGCGTGCGTCGAACTGTACGGGCGGTCTCTAATCCTGCAATACCCGCACGCACGCTCCCGATGACAACGCTTTCGCCTTCGTTATCAGTGACACCGGGCCGGTAAGCAACATCAATGGCCCAGTTTGCTTGAGAGGAGTGCGCCTCGTGCGCTAGTTCTAAGTGGCGATAGTTCGCTGTGGCAACTAACGGGTCGGTCACCAGTTCGGCAATTTGGGCGATTGACGTGGCGTCAAGCTCACCCGCGACGACATAGCGCTGCTCCGTCGCAACAAACTCGAGTCCTAGCCCGAGGTGTGCAGCGGCAGCGACGAGCGCGGGTTGCTCCTCGCTCGTCTTGGGGCGTACCGTAATGACATACGCGGGCATTAATATATTCCTTCGACAGGCGATTGTAGCCCAGTCATCAGGAATTGTCGAATGAGGAGCCGGTGCCGCGTGCCACGTTATAGGGGTGGCTGGAGGGTATGCCAGTTGGTCGCCCGCTGGTATGCATCAGCAACCCGCAATACATCCGTTTCGGCAAATGGTTTGCCAATCAACTGCAGGCCGACTGGTAACTCTTGACTGGTGCCGCAGCGCATTGCTAAACCCGGCAAGCCAGCGAGGCTGGCAGGCAATGTCAGGACGTCGTTCAAATACATCGCCAAGGGATCATCGACCTTAGCGCCAATGGGGAATGCGACGGTTGGCGTCGTCGCAGCCGCGAGTACATCAACCTGTTCGAAAGCGGCCTGGAAGTCACGACGAATCAGTGTCCTTACCTGCTGGGCACGGCGGTAATAGGCATCATAATAACCCGATGATAAGGCATAGGTACCGAGCATAATACGGCGGCGTACCTCAGCCCCAAAGCCTTGCCCGCGAGTTCGTTCCATCTCATCCCAGCCATCTTCTCCGTTAACATGGAGTCCATAGCGCACACCATTGAAGCGCGCTAGGTTCGCGCTGGCCTCCGCTGGCGCAATAATATAGTACACAGGCAGGGCATACTTGGTATACGGCAGCGACACGTCAACCAGTTCGGCCCCCAGCTCGCGTAAGGCCCCTAGCGCCGTACGGATGGCGCTAACTACACCTTCCTCCATCCCTTCCACAAAATATTCGCTTGGTACTCCAATACGTAGGCCGCGAATATTGCCGTCCAATTGCGCTGCATAATGCGGTACGGACAGATTGGCGGCGGTACCATCACGGGCATCGGCTCCCGCGATGGCCTCGAGCAGGAGCGCGCAATCGTGGGCGGTATGCGCAAAAGGCCCGACTTGATCAAGTGAGGATGC
>JBBRHB010000029.1:0-15860 GCA_038223355.1 Chloroflexales bacterium | reverse complement strand
GCACTCGATCGTACAGTCGTCGCTATCAAGCTCGCCGTCAGATAGCTGAGCATACTCATGGGAGCAGACGTTGCTGATTGCGTACAGCGTGCCGTCACAGTTGATAACGGCGATCTCTTTGCCGCCAACCGTAAAGGCCAGGATCGTACCGAGCGGTAGTTGGTCGACAGTGGCGACAGGAACAAACTCGGACATGCAGCAGCTTCCTCCATATTGCGATGAGGTCGATGATAGCACGAGGGTGGGGAATATGCCGGAGCACATCACCCACCCTCATAAGCGGCCCCGCGTTGTTAGCCGACTGAACCTTCCATCTCCATCTGGATTAAGCGGTTGAGTTCAACGGCGTATTCCATTGGCAGTTCGCGCGTGAACGGTTCCATGAAGCCGAGCACAATCATCGACAAGGATTCGGCCTCGCTCAGACCACGGCTGCGCAGATAAAAGAGCTGCTCTTCGCCGATCTTGCCAACGGTCGCCTCGTGGGCCATCGTGGCCTGATCTTCTTCGATCTCGATATAGGGAATCGTATCCGAAGCCGAACGATCATCCAAGATCAAGGCATCACAAACGACATTGATTTTGGCACCGGTCGCGCCCGGCAGTACCTTCGCTAGGCCACGATAGGTGGTACGACCTCCTTTATTAGAGACCGATTTGTTAGTGATGCGGCTGGTCGTATTGGGAGCTGCGTGGATCATCTTGGCCCCGGCATCCTGATGCTGACCTTCACCGGCGTAGGCTACCGACAATACTTCGCCGCGCGCGCCTTCGCCCAACATATAGACCGAGGGATACTTCATGGTGAGGCGCGAGCCGATATTGCCGTCGACCCATTCCATTGAGGCATTCTTGTAGGCGACCGCACGCTTGGTCACGAGGTTGAAGATGTTGTTTGACCAGTTTTGGATCGTCGTATAGCGGCACTTGCCGCCTTCCTTGACGATGATCTCGACTACCGCCGAGTGAAGCGAGTTGCTGGTATAGACCGGTGCCGTGCAGCCCTCGATATACGTGACTTCGGCACCTTCCTCCACAATGATCAACGTGCGCTCAAACTGGCCCATGTTTTCAGCATTAATCCGGAAATAGGCCTGGAGCGGAATATCAACCTTGACACCCTTCGGTACATGCACGAAGGAACCACCCGACCAGACCGCCGTGTTCAAGGCCGCAAACTTGTTATCGGCCGCCGGCACGATCGTGCCAAAGTATTCTTTAACGATCTCGGGATACTCGCGGAGGGCACCGTCCATGTCGAGGAAGACCACGCCGAGCTTGGTCCACTCCTCGCGCAAGGAGTGGTAGACCGACTCGCTTTCGTATTGCGCGCCCACGCCCGCCAGGAACTTTTGCTCGGCCTCGGGAATGCCCAACTTCTCAAAGGTATTGCGAATGTTATCCGGAACGTCGTCCCACGATTTCTCGGACTTTTCGCCGGGGCGTACATAATAGAAAATGTCCTGAAAGTCGAGCTCGGCCAGCTTCGGGTTGGCCCACATGCCTTCGACCGGCAAGGGCTTCTGGTTGAAGATATCGAGCGCCTTGAGACGGCGCTTGAGCATCCACGCCGGCTCATTCTTCATTCTTGAAATAGTGCGTACCGTTTCTTCGTTCAAGCCCTTGGAAGATTTATATTGATAGTGCTCTTCATCACGAAAGCCGTACTTTGAATAATCGAAATCCATTTGTTGTTTAGGGGCGTTGGTCATCGCTGCCTCCTGATGCGACCACTATTGGCCACAATTGGTTATTTAAGTGAATACGTAGCCATAGGCTCTGAAGATCGGTTCTGCCAACTCATTGCCGCGATCGTATCGTCCACGCCTGTCTCCTTATAGCTTACCGTCGATCAACTCCAACACACGGTCACGCACGTCCTCAAGCGGGACACGCTCAACGACGGAAGCGAAAAAGCCCAGCACGATCATGCGTAGGGCTTCACGGCGGTTGAGGCCGCGCGCCTGCAAATAAAAGAGCTGTTCTTCATCGACCTGCCCACTGGTCGAGCCGTGGCCCGCCTTGACCTCATTCGCATCAATTTCCAAGCCAGGAATCGAGTCGGAACGGGCGGCGGGGGAAAGATGGAGTACGCTATCGCGCAGATCCGAGACAGTGCCCTGAGCTGAATGATCGATCTTGATCATGCCATCGAAGATGGCATAACCGGTATCGGCGACCGCGCTCTTCCAGGTGATTTGGGCCGTCGTACTCAGGCCAACGTGGTTAACCGTTGGAGCCCACAGCAGATTCTGCTTGCCGGTCGCAAAGGTGAAGCCAAGCCAGTCTAGGGCCGAGCCATTGCCTGTTAGTCGTACGGCCATATCCACGTGCTGCACATCCGCGCCCACCGCGCCGGACATCCAGAAGATGTTGGCATCGCGATCAAGAATTGCCGTTTGCGCACCGATCAAGCTGGCATGTGGATCAAGCGTTTGCAGGCTCATGAAGCGCACATGCGCACCATCGTTCGCCCAGATTTCGCTGACCGGGATGACCAGTGCCTCTTTGTCTAGTGGACCGGAGGTAAATTCTTCGATCACCGTCACATGGCTGTTCGCCTCGGCAACCACCAGCGTACGCGGGAAGATCGCCGCGCCGGCCTGTGGCACGCGATAGGTTACCCGAATCGGCTCCGTGACTTCAACATTACGGGGTACATAGATGACCACCCCATCACGAGCCAGGGCAGCATTATAGGCAATGAATTTATTCTTATCATCGGCCACCGCTTTGCCGCGATATTTGGCAACAAGCTCAGGCTTCTCGCGCAGCGCGGTCTGAAGATCGGCAACATAGAGGCCTGGGGTCGCAGGAACCTGAATCTCTACCGCGCCAAAGGTCGGGTATAGTGCATCAACCTCTAGGCCGTCAAGCCGTGTGCGCTTCCATACCGGGAGGGGGATGCCACGGGCCTGCTCCAGCGCTATTTGCTGGTCAGCGGTTAAGACCATGCTGTCTTGCGGCTCAGCTAGCGATGCGCCATTCTGCCGGGCGTTATGAACTTGCATTGCCGAAAACCTCTTCGCGAATGAAGTCATAGCCTTTGGATTCGAGCTCTAGCGCCAGTTCGGGGCCGCCTTCGCGTACCATTAGGCCATCCATTAGTACATGCACGCGGTCAGGCTTGATATAGTTAAGCAGCCGTTGGTAGTGCGTAATTACCAGCACGCCCATCTCTGGATTCTGCTCTTTCACGGTGTTTACACCGTTCGCTACGATGCGCAGCGCGTCGATGTCAAGGCCCGAGTCGGTCTCATCCATGATCGCCATACTAGGTAGGAGCATCGCCATTTGCAAGATTTCCAGGCGCTTTTTTTCGCCACCGGAGAAGCCTTCGTTCAGGTAACGCCGTTGGAATTCGGGGGCCATTTCGAGTAGTTGCATCTGGGACTGCATCATTTTGCGGAACTGCGCAATCGGCATCGCGGTCGTCTTGGGATCCTTGCCTTGTTCGCCACGATGGGCATTGACCGCCGCGCGCAAGAAGTTGGCAACGCTCACACCGGCCACGGCGACCGGATACTGGAAGGCCAGGAATATGCCGAGGCGCGAACGATCCTCGGGATCAAGCTCCAGCACGTTTTCGCCGTGATACAGCGCTTCGCCGCTAATAACTTCGTAGCGCGGGTGGCCAGCGAGAGTATACGCCAGGGTCGATTTGCCCGAGCCATTCGGGCCCATAATCGCATGGATTTTGCCGGCCTCAACCGTCAGGTTGATGCCTTTCAGGATTTCTCGGTCCTCACCCGCGATCCGTACATGCAGATCACGAATTTCGAGATTACTCGACAGTTGGTTGGGCATGCTGCTCCTCATAAGGGGTGGATGATGGTATAGCACTTTCGGCTGATGGTGACGGGTAGTGATCGACAACAAAACAGCAACCGGCGGCACCATCAACAATGCGCTGTTCGAGATGGACCGGCTGCCCAAGGACCTGGGTAAGCATATCTGTTTCCATGTCGCACACGCTGCGGTGCTCACTGGCAACATCGATATAGGGACAACTCCAGGTACGCAAGCGCAACTCACCGGCTTGCTCAACGACGGTCAGCGGCATGTTGTGTTGGGCAAAAGCTTTTTGCATGGCGCTCAGTTGGCCATCGGCCGCAATGCTTGTGGGATCTGCGGCGTATTCGCCGGCCAGCCGCTGGCTCACACCGTGCAGGAGTGCCTGTAATTTGGCAGGACCATCCTGGGCCAGGATCTCTGCGAACAATAGGTTCAACAGGGTGTCATAGCCTTGTGACAGGAGGTGCTGGGCACGAACCGTTAATGAGTAGAGATGGAGCGGGCGGCCCGCTCCGTGTGATTGCTTCGTAATCTGAACAAGTTCAGCCGCCTGCAGTTGCACGAGTTGTTCGCGCACCGCATTGGTGCTGACCCCGACAGTATGCTCAAGATGCCTGATGCTCGACGGCCCATGTTGCTGTAGCACCCGTAAGATTGTGCTTGATGGGCTATCCTGTTTCCAGCGTAGTGCAGTTGTTATGTTATCCACAAACACTAGTTTAACATAGTGTTTGTGAAAGGTCAATTTATCCCAGTAAAGCTGTTTTTATTTCGGCTACACCGCGAGGATAAATTTGCGGAGTTCGTAGGTACTTACTGCATCATTCCATGTAACGGTCGGCTTGCGCTCGATCCGTAAGCTTGGGAGCGCAAGTAGCCGCTGCAAAAAGATATCAGTCTCCTGGAGTGCAATGAAGGCACCCGGACAACGATGATGGCCATCCCCAAAGCTCATGACGGGTGCGGTCGCGCGATCCGCGTTGATCGTACGGCCCGGGCAGAGCTGCAGCGCATCGTCACCGACCACTGCCGGGTCGGTATTGGCAGCGTGAATGTGGATATCGATCAAGGCACCGGCCGGAATGGTCAGCGACGTACCGGCACTCTCGAACTCAATGTCGGTCGTGGCCCGGCGATAAAGGTGCGCGACGACCGGCTCCAAACGCAGGATTTCCTCAAGCATGGCATGCCGCTCTGCCTCAGGCGCGATGAGAAAGCGAGCGCGCAGCGCGGGCTGCTCAAGAAAGTGCCAGGTGGCCACGCTGATAAACTCGCGGGTCGTCGCCATGCCGGCGGCCGCATAGGTAATACATTCGGTGAAAATCTCGGCGTCGCGGTAGCTCTGGGCCAGCAGATGGGAAATGACGTCATCCTGCGCCCGACGACGCCGCGCACGAATTGCGGGCTTAACGTCAAGGCCGAAGAAGAGCAGTAGTCGGGCTTGGGTACGCACGAATGCTAGCAATGCCCAAGGACTCCAGCCGAAGGCCGTAGGGTCGTGGCCAAAAAACGCATCCAAGCGGCGATCCATACCGGGTAGTAAGCTGTTGGTCAGGCCCACAACTTTGCCAGCTACCTGCACAGCCAGGCGCATACTCAAGTTGCTTAGATCGGCCTGTCCCCGTTTTTTTAGGTGGGCAATGATGCGGTCTGACAAGCCTTCCATGAGTTGCCGGTAGTTTTCATCGACGGCTTTCGGCGTAAAGTAGCGGGCGGTCTGCTTACGCTGCTGATGATGATCCTGGCCTTCCTGATACAAAACCGGCATATTCATGCGGCTCGGTATACGATCGATGAGCTCCGCATTAAAACCGGCTTGTTTTGTCCCGGCAGCCCGTAATATTGCATGGGCTTCCGCATATCCACGGATGTGCCAGACCCCATCATGAGTGCGCTCGACGGGCTGAGTTGGTGGCTCAACGGCACGCGCCGTTTTCTGTTGAGAAATAACGACGTGATTGATGGGGCATTGAGCCTGAGAAGTCGGTTGCTCAGCCAGTGGCTCGGTACGAACATCCGTTGTCATAAGGTATTCCTTTTGATTCCTTACTCAAGCTTTGCCTGTGCTGTGGCATCTCTGTTTGATTAGCTACCTGCTCTAGCGACCAACGGCGAGCCGGTCGGCGAGCACTGGTGGAAGCCTGGCATCGCGAATCATTTTTTGCGTTGCGCTGATATCGTAGGGCACGCGCTGTAAGTGCAGGGTATTGGCCTCGGTATCCCACAGGGCATACGCTGCGCGCGGATCACTGTCACGGGGTTGGCCAACACTGCCCGGATTAAAGATATAGCGGGCTTCGGATCTGAATTGCACCGTCTGACCGGCTTCAACGTGGCGGAACTCCTCGCTGCCATCGGCGTGGTGTGCGAAGATCAGTGGTACATGCGAATGGCCCACGATACACAGGGGCGTCGTGAAATGATCGAGGTTTGCGTCCGCAGTTTCAACGTCCAGAATATATTCCCAGATCGGATCGCGAGGACTAGCATGCGCTAGAGTAACATCAGGCAAATCCTGGCGTGCCGGACGAGCTTGGAGCCATTCACGCATCTCGGGCTCGAGCTGTTCGTTGTTCCATTGATTCGCGGCGCGAGCGACGGGATTAAATTCGGCAAGAGATACGAGTCCCAGACAGGCAAGGTCGTGATTCCCGGTTAACGCATGAGTGGCTAGCGTGCGCATACGAGCCAGGCAGAGGTTGGGCTGTGGACCATAGCCGATCGTATCGCCGATGCACCAGAGTTGATCATACTGCGGTGCAGCGGCAAGGACAGCGTCTAAAGCCACTGCATTCGAATGGATGTCTGAGACAAGCACGATACGCATTGTTGTAACCTTCTGAGATTGACGTTGCTGCGTCGCTCCTCTATACTTAGCGTGTACATAAGATAGCAGCGAGAACGTTGCATTCTAAACGCGTTAACTCAATCGGACAAGCTTTGAGAGCTACGTGAGCCAGCCCACGCATTGCCCCTATCTTGGGCTACGGCAGAACCGGGCAATCCGCTTTGCCGCGTCTACGCCCGAACATCGCTGCTTTCGCAATGGCGAATCGGTGGTGATTCCCGTTGATCAGCAAAACTATTGCTTGAGCGCGAATCACGTTACCTGCCCATTATACACAGGACAGTGGGTCGCCTCGATCCCGGAAGGCCCCGCGATCACGATTCCGCAGCCAACACGCGGTCTGGCGGCAGTCGCGCCACGTGATCGTACCTTTATCTATGCGATCATCGGCCTGCTATCCTTGATTGTGCTGGTGTGGATTGGGATCGGTGTCGCCTATACACGCAGCCAGCGTGGTGGCGGTCCGAGCGTGAATAGTGGTCTACAGCCAACCGCCCGTACGGCGATGAGCATAACGACCGGACCTAGCGCACCACAGACACCTGGTTCTGCCTCCGTTGTGCCGGTGGTCGTGAGTCCGCCGTCCGCCGTCCCAAGCTTGCCAGCGGTGACGGCCGCGCTTACCCCTTCGGCGAATGCTCCAACAGCTGCTCCAACCTCCTCACCCACGAGCATCCCTGCGACGGCTACGCCGCGCCAAGTGATTCTTCCGCCGACGGTTATGCCATCCCCTTCAGTGGTCCCGCCCACTCATACGCCGCTCGCAACAGTGGTTGTTACGCCGACAGTCACGTTAACAACACCGCCGCTTACCGTCACGGTTGTCCTGCCTACCGCGACGGCGCCAATCATGACAGCCACAGCGCCTGCGCCCACTGCCACGCGGCTCGTGCCTTCAATCACCGCGATACCGCCGGCGGTGACGCCGACACGACGGCCCACCGTGTCGCCCAGCCCTGTGCCGCCATCGCCCACACTGGCGCCACCGACCGTACCTCCACCAACGACCGTGCCACCCACCGCGACCGCACTGCCTACCGCGACCGCGCCGCCGGGTACGGCGACCTCAGCACCGTCCTCGCCATCACCGACCCGTCCGCCTGCTACCCCTACTCATGCCCCTACCGCTATCCCCCCAACATCAACGAAGTCTACGACAGGCCCTTCTGCCACATCCCAAACAACGGTTGGTGCTTCTCCTACATCCATGCCCATGGTTGTTACAGCTACGGCCACCAAGCCTGTACCGGCGACCGCTACACCCTAAAGGTGTAAAACTATCTTGGACCTCCCTAGCCCTCTGGATGCGGCGTACCACGCCCAACAGCAGTCCCGCCACTACTAGGCGTATGCTCCAACGGCTCGTCGACCGGGGCATGTTGTAGGTAGGCCTGGCGCAACGCTTCAAGCATCTGGGGGCGGCGGTCGTAGAGCCGCTTCAAGGGCCGTGCAGGACAACCGTCCAGAATGTAGGCAGCCATGATGGGCATGGCAATCGTTGAGTCGGTATAGCAAACGATGGTGTCGGGGAGTTGCTCCGGATCGACTTTGCCCCAGGTCATCGCCTCGCTTGGCGTGGCGCCTGAGAGACCGCCCGTATCAACACGTGCGTCCGTGATCTGAATAAAGTAGTCGTGACCTTTTTCGGGAATACCCATAATCTCCTGAATCTGCGGCTCCGTTTGCAAAATAAAGTTCTTGGGCGAGCCGCCGCCGAAGATCACGACCGCCGATTGCTGGCCGGCCTGCTTGGCGGCGTGTACGATTGCGGTCGTCTCGTTGACATCGGCTTCGACATCGAACTGGAGTTGAGAACCACCCAAGGCCATGGCAGCCACGTTCATACCGATTGTTGAGTCGCCGGGGGAAGACGTGTAGATTGGCACGCCGGCTTCATAGGCCGCGCCGATCATCGAGCGGTAGCTTATCCCTAATGCCTGCTCACGAGCACGCACGTATTTGCCCAGATTGTAGTGGAGCTCGGCCGTGCTCATGCGGCGCTGAAATTCGGCCGATTGCAATACTTGGCGCAGAAAGGCGTCGGACTTGAGGAGCACTTCCTGGTCGAATAAAATGTCGTAAATGCGAATGATATGGCCTTCACGCAGCTCGAGATCATTAACATAGGGCGAACTCCCAAAGAGCTCAAAGCCGAGCGACCGGTGAATATCGTGGTACAGATTCGCCCCGGTCGATACAATCCAGTCCACATGTCCCGCATCAATCAATGGCACCATAGCGGAATAGCCCAGGCCGGTGGGCGTCAACGCACCAGACAGCGTCACGCCAACGGTCGCATCGGATGCCAGGATGCGCTTGCTCAGAAGCTGACAGGCCTCGTGTAAGCGTGCCGAGTTATAGGCGAAAAAGTGATTGTCAACCAAGTCGCGCACGGTGGTACCAGCGGCCAGTGGTTGGGGATCGAGTTTACGTCCGTACATGTTATCCTCTACGAGTGGTTGCCAGGAGCATAGCACACCGCAATGTGACGCGCTATGTTGGTACGGTGTTTGCTGCACACTTGGCCACTTGAAAACAGTGCACACCGCCGTCAATAAGTAGCAATGGTATAATTTCGCGCTCGTGCTATATCTATAAATATAATATAGGGGTTGTGTGTGGCCTTGAGAGAGAATATTCGGACGCTGCGTATTCGTCGGCAGGGGATCGTGCTGGCTCGGCGTTCCAATTGGCCATTAGCTGCGGCTGCCGGCCTGAATTTCTTAGGCTACCTGAGTTGGTTTCTGGTGCTGCATTTGCACTCAGTCGGCTGGGCACCAGGGCAGGTGCTTGACCTCTTCCCGGCGTATTGGAGTTGGTTTTACCGTATCTTTTTCTCGGCAGACGAAGTCTTTGCCGCGCGCCGTTCGCAGTTGGCAGCACGTCATCCCGCGCTCCAAAGTGCTGCGTGGCTCGTTATTGCGGCTGCCTATTGTGTGTTGCTGCTGCGGATTCGTACCACCCATAGTCTACGCTTACGAGTATTGTTAGGGTTGGCGGGATTATTTAGCGTACCCTTGCTACTGGTGCCCAACTTGTTGTCGGGTGATATTTATAGCTATATTAGCTTTGGCCGCATTGCCGCGGTCTATGGTGCCAATCCCTTCATTGATCCGCCGACCACTTTTCCATTGGATCCGTATTTCCACCTGATTGGTTGGAGTAATGTGCCCTCGGTATACGGGCCAACCTGGATCTATCTGTCGATGGTCGTCACAGCACTGGTCGAAGCCACGCTGCCGCACGTCGCCACATATGTGATGGCGTATAAGCTGCTGGCGTTTGGTCTGCACCTGCTGAATGGTGTGCTGCTTTGGCGCATTTTGACCTACTGGCGACCGGAGCAACGTAGCTGGGGCACTGCGCTCTATTTGCTTAATCCGCTCGCCTTGACCGAATTTGCCAGCAACGGCCACAATGATGTACTGATGATTACCTTGATTCTCGTTGCCATCTTGTTGCACCTGCGCGGCTATTGGCCGGCTGCTGTTGCCGCACTCTCACTAGCAGTGCTTACGAAATGGATCGCATTGCCCCTGGTTGGACTGTATGGCATTATGCTCTTGTGGCAAGGCCGGAACTGGCGGCAGCGCGTGCGCTATACCCTGGGGTCGTTGGCAGTGTTCGCTACCCTGTGCGTGGTCTTATATGCGCCGTATTGGGAAGCGAGCGGTGGCTGGGATCAACCGGCGGGTCGTTATACCCTACGGGTCTTATTTGACGCGCCGCCGCAAAAGCGCCTCATCAACTCGCTCGGCGATATGGTGGCTAGTGAGTATGGTCGTCTGATGTACCAGCTTGGGAAATGGCCCAACCCGGCGGTCATTGATATGGTCCCAACTGTTGCAGTATTCGGCAGGTCAATCAACAACGATGAGAGCCAGCAGGGTAATTGGCAAGCGCAACAACAAAAGCACTTTAGCCAGTATATGCGTGAGCAAAAGCAGCTGCGTGATCAGCTGCTCGGGCTCCAGCAAGGTATACAGGATCGGATGCGGCTGCTGGGGTTGGTTGTATTTGGGCTGGTTTGTGTTGGGGGTGTACTGCTCACGCGTAATCTACGGACGATGTTGCTGGTAAGCGCCTGGATCTTATTTACGTATGCTACTCTGACAGCAGTCTGGGTATGGCCGTGGTATGCCACCTGGTTCGTAGCCCTGGCGGCGCTACTCGACTGGCGCGTGACGGGTCGTGCCGCCGTACTCTTGTCGCTGCTGGTGCTTTTGCTCTACCCGTTATTCCCCATTATGCCGGAGCCAACGCTGCTAGAGCGCTACCGGGCGCTGCTCATCTTTGGCCCGCCGCTTGGCTTCGCCCTTATGCAGGGCATCAAGGTTGTACTGCACTGGCGACAGCATGAGGTGCATATGTATGACGAGCGGGCATTTGCTTAAGGTGGCCCTCTCCCGCTACGGCGGGAGAGGGCCTAACATGGACGGTTGAGCAACCTACTCGTACAGAACCGCTTTACGTAGCAAGCGGCATGTTTATGCCTTCAATAGCAGCTCGAACTGGTCTAAAAGCTCACCGAAGCCTCGTAATGCCTGCTCAACTGGGGCCGGCGTAGCCATATCCACCCCTGCCCCGCGCAGGAGCTCAATCGACGTTTGTGAGCTACCGCCCTGGAGGAAACGCAGATAGCGATCAACCGCAGGTTGGCCTTCATCGATAATCTGACGCGATAGAGCGGTCGCCGCAGCGATGCCGGTTGCATATTTGTAGACATAAAAGGCGTTATAGAAATGCGGGATGCGGGCCCATTCGAGGGCGATTTGGTCATCGATCACGACATCCGGCCCTTGATAGCGCGTTACCAGTCCGCGATATATCTCGCTTAACAGCTCGGTTGTGAGGGCATCGCCCGCTTCGGCACGCCGGTGCGTTTCAAGCTCGAACTCGGCGAACATCGTTTGGCGGAAGAGCGTGCCACGGAATTCATCGATCTGTTGGTTGAGGATTTCCAATTTGAGATCGCGGTCCGTGGTCGTAGCCAGCAGATGAGCGGTTAATAAGGCCTCGTTGCAGGTCGATGCAACTTCCGCGACAAAGATGGTGTAACTGCCGTAGACATAGGGCTGAGCTTTGCGCGTATAAAAGGAGTGCATCGAGTGGCCCAGTTCATGCGCGAGGGTATACATATTGTTGATGTTATCCTGCCAGTTCATTAGAATGAACGGCTGGGTCGCGTAGGAGCCGGAGCTATATGCACCGCCCCGTTTACCTTGATTTTCCGGTATATCAACCCACCGGTCACGGTACAAACCGTTGTGGAGGATCGCTGCATACTCAGCGCCTAGGGGTGCCAGGCCGGCTTGCACCGTTGCTCGCGCTTCGTCATAGTCGATGCGACGGGCTTGGCCGGGAGTGAGGGGCACGTACATATCATACATGTGGAGTTGGTCGAGGCCCAGGGTTGTCTTGCGGATGCGCGTATAGCGGTGCAGCAGATCAAGGTTGCGGTTAACGGTGTCGACCAAGTTGTGGTACACCGCTAGTGGAATCGAGTCGGGATCGAGGGCGGCGTCCAATGATGAGGCGTAGCCATGAACTTGAGCATCGAAGATATCGCGACGAATAGAGCCGGATAAGGTGGCACCTATGGTATTACGCAAGGCGGTATAGCTGCCATAGACGCCTTCAAAGGCATCACGGCGCACCCGCCGATCTTTCGACTCGAGAAACAGAATATAGCGGCCCTTGGTTAGCTCAACCGGGTTGTCTGCTTCATCCTTGATCGTAGGAAACTTCAGGTCGGCATCGTTCAGCATGCTAAATATGGTATTAGGCGCACGGGTGGCCTCACTGGCCTGTGCCAGCACAGCTTCAACCTCGGCGGAGCGGATATGCTCGCGCTGCCGGCGGATATCTTCGAGATAAAAGCGGTAGATCGCCAAGCCACTCGTTTCCTGCAGAAAGCGTTCAAATGTGGCATCGTTGACTTGTAGCACTTCCGGCGCAAAAAAGGCAGTGGCTGCGGCCATGCGAGCCCACAGCGAAGTGCACCGTTCATCGAAGGCCTGGTAGAACGGGTCGGCCGTGTTTTCGTCACGGCGCATATGAGCATAGGCATACAGCCGGCCTAAGATAAGGCCCGCAGCATCGCGTAGTTGCAAGCCGTGCAGGAGCGCTGTGCCACTCGTGCCTAACGTACCGGCCAATGCTTCGAGTTCGGGCAGCAGTGCGTCAACCTTCTGGAAATCAGCTTCCCATTGGTCGTTATCAGCATAAATACTTTGAAGATTCCAGGTTTGCTCCGGTGCAAGTTCATCTCGGCGGGGCAATGCGGCAGCGATGGCCATGGGCTATCCTTTCTCCCCGTTGGGAAGGTTGTGGTTAAACAGTAGCGCGGCTTAGCGAGCGTTGGCGGGCTGCATCCGCGATCGCATCAAGGGCTGTGCGAACGGTAGCACGGCTGAGTGGCTGGAGCTGGGGGGCCGCAGCATTCCATCCCCGGCAGCGCAATAATGTGCCGATCGCCTTGAGCCCGTCGCTTTTACGAATTTTCTTACCCTGCTCGTAGGTCCGACCAAAGTACGAGATCGGCACTTCCAACACCCGATGGCCTTGTTTCAATACTTTGGCCGCGATCTCGGGTTCGATGCGGAAATCCCGGCTTTGCAATTCGAGCGAGCGCATGATGTCGGTGCGCATGACTTTATAGCAGGTTTCCATATCCGAGATCCAGGCGTTATACAAGAGGTTGGTTAAAAAGGTCAGGCAGTGATTGCCAAGCGCGTTCCAGAAGTACATGCCGGTATGGCGGCCCTGGAAGCGCGAGCCGAAGACGATATCGACCTTGCCTTCGATGATGGGCCGGACGAGTTCATAATAATCGGTGGGATCATATTCGAGGTCGGCATCCTGAATCAGCACAATATCGCCCTGCGCCTGACATAGCCCTGTGCGAATCGCTGCGCCCTTGCCCATGTTACGCTGATGACGCACGACATGCAGCCGGTCGTCATGCTCGGCCTCGCGCTGTACGACCAAGTACGAGTCATCCTGGGAGTGGTCATCAACGACGATAATCTCTTTATCGAGCGTGATGGCCCGCACCACGCGCAGTACTTCGTGGATCGTCTTGCCTTCGTTATAGCACGGAATAATGACTGACAATAGCATACGGCCTCCTCGTGCGGCCATGATACCATGGGATATTGGGGTCACTTGCAACAGGTATAGCCCGGGATGCTGGGCAGCCATTGCGGTACAATTGAACACATGAGCGTGGGACGATCACCAGACGTAACCAGACGTTATGCGCGCATCCTCGGCTTTGCCTATCAGATGCTGGGCGATGCAGCACTGGCAGCACAGGCCACGAATAGGGTGTGTTTGCGTGCTGTGCGTAGCCCTGGCGACGATCTCACATTCTGGTGCTCAGCGGTGGTTGTCATCCATGATTATCTAGCCCGTGGCTTCCTGGTACGGCCGCTCATGCCCGAGGGTCAGCATGCAGCTCTGTTGTCCGCGCTGCAAGAGTTGGCTCCGGCCGAGCGAATGATCGTGCTCCTGCGCTACCACGAAGGGCTAACAATACCCGATCTCGCGACAGTGATGGAGACCGACCACGTTACCATCCGGCGCGTGCTGGCCGAGGCACGTGGGGCTTTGCTTGACCGGATCGGAGCGCGCAATGCGCTGTGAATTCGTTGAGGTGCTACTCAGCGATTATGCCGACAATGTTGCCGATGAGCGCGGACGACGGATCGTGGAACGCCACATCCAGTTGTGCTGTAGCTGCCGCACCGATCTTTTACTGCTGCAGCGCTTGGCCCACCAATTAGAACGCGTCGCGCTGTTGCCGATGGGTGTGTCGGCGCGTATGCCACGCTATCAATATGAGCTAGAACGCTTACTACTAGCGCGAGAGCGTGCCCGGCGTCGCCGCCCATTAATGGCAGTCGCCGTGGTACTGGTACTGCTGCTTGAAGTAGCCTCGGTGTGGCTAGTGCTGTTGCTGGCACACGGGGGCTGAGGATGGACACATATGTTTTTTACACGCCGTGGTGACGATGGGTATACTGACCTGCTGGGCGGCGGACGCGTCGCGAAAGAAGACGGGCGCATTACCGCCTTGGGTGATATCGATGAGGCAACGGCAGCGATTGGGTTGAGTCGCGCTGCGGCGACCCAGGCTGATACCCGGCGTGCCTTGTTACATGTCCAAAAAGACCTCTACTTGTTAATGGCCGACCTCGCGACGGTCGCTGGCAAAATGGTCAGCCAACCGCGGCTCAGTAGCACTAACATCGGTACGCTTGAAACGATCATTGCCGAGTTTGATACGCGCATCACTATTCCGAAGGAGTTCGTAGCGTCCGGTGATTCATTGGCAGGTGCCCATCTCGATGTGGCGCGCACAGTGGTACGACGGGCGGAACGTACCATCACGCAGCTGTTCCATGCGGGTACTGAAATAGGTGTGCATGAGGCGATGGTGGGCTACCTCAACCGGCTGTCATCACTCTTGTTTGGTCTGGCGCGCTATGAAGATCAGGCTGCCGGTGTTCAGCCAACGATCTCAAAAACAATCGAGGAGTAGACGTACCACATGGCACGTACACGCACCGCCCAGCCCGTCGTCTCCATCGTTGAACCAAGCCCAGAGCTCCGTGCGAAAGCCTGGGAGATGTATGAAATCGTGGTGGCAACCTACGGGCATCAGCCAAATATTCCGCGGCGTGATCCCATGCACGAGCTCATCTCGACTATCTTGTCGCAGCGTACAACTGGACAAAACGAGGATCGTGCTTTTCGCCAAATGTGGCAGCACTACGGCTCATGGGCCGCGATTGCCCAGGCGGATGTTGATGAGCTTACGACATTGATCGCACTTTCGAACTATGCGGAGCAAAAAGCACCACGAATCAAAGAAGTCGTCGGCCGCATCCTGGACGAGCGGGGCGAAGCCAATATCGACTTTTTGGCAACACTACCGCTCGATGAAGCCATGGCTTGGCTGACCGCCCTGCCCGGCGTTGGCCTGAAAACGGCGACACTGGTCCTGTTGTTTTGTTTTGCCCGGCCAGTGTTGCCGGTCGATACGCATGTCCACCGCGTCTCGCAGCGCGTTGGCTTGATTGGCCCGAAGGTTGATCCAACCGCTGCTCATACGCAGCTCCTGGCACTCTTGCCGCATGATCCACAAATCTTGTATAACTTTCACATTGATACATTGCGCCATGGCCAGCGCATTTGTACTTGGTCGAGCCCG
>JBBRHB010000028.1:0-15935 GCA_038223355.1 Chloroflexales bacterium | reverse complement strand
CATGGTCGCCCTGCTGCGAGCGCTCGATCCAGCCCAGCTCCTCGCTGTGCGGCTCCATCGCTGCTCCTCTGTCAAGCTATACGCAACTTCGCCCAAGAAGTTGCATCCCACATTGTACAGCAGCGCGTGCGGCGAAGATGGCGACGCTCCCGGTCTGCACCGGGAGCGTCAGTAGTGTCCTTAGCGGGTTTAGCTTATGAACAGCATTTCTCGATATTTGGGGAGCGGCCAGAAGTGGTCTGCAACCACATCCTCAAGCGCATCGCAGATCTCGCGAACGTCTACCATCGCCGGCAACACCTTGGTCGCCATAATGGTAGCCTTGTCCGCAAGCTCGTCGCTGTGCTCGAGCGTCCCAACGACGCTATTAAGCACAGTGAGGCGCGTCTGAAGTTCAGCAATCGCTTGCGCACAGTTGGTGAGCTGTGCTAACTGCGCCTTTGCCGGCTCAGCCTCTGAGTTCAGCTTAAGGAGTGCGACCATTTTCGTGGTCGATTCTGACAGCAGTTCCTGTTGCTCGTAAGCCGCTGGGAAGATCTGCGTTTGCACCATGCCCTTTAAGGCCTCGATTTCGATCTCACAGTCCTTAATATAACGCTCAAGCTGGACGTGGTAGCGCGCGTGCACTTCTTCTTCGCTGAAAATGCCCGTGCTCTTGAAAAAGGCGAGCGCTTCGGGTGTGACTAACTGGGCCAGCGCTTCTGGCGTTTTGCTCAGGTTGGGCAAGCCTCGGCGCGCCGCTTCGTCAACCCACTCCGCTGCATAGTTATTCCCTTCGAAGCGGATTGCCTTCGTCTCGGTCGTTGCTTGGCGTACCACCTCGATGACCGCCTGCTTGAACTCGGTGCCATCATGCACGCGGTTCGTAATCGCCTCATGCAATTCGCCCAAGGCTTCCGCTACTGCAGCATTCAGGACCGTAAGTGGCATCGAAATCGAGGCGTTCGAGGCGACCGCGCGGAACTCAAACTTGTTGCCAGTAAAGGCAAACGGCGAGGTCCGGTTGCGGTCGGTATTGTCACGCGAGGCGGTCGGCAGCGACGAAATGCCAAGTCCCAACACCCGATCTTCCGTCGCCTTCGTCGGCATCCCATGTTCGATGTTATCTAGGATTTCGCTAAGTTGCTCACCCAGGAAGACCGAGATAATGGCCGGCGGCGCTTCATTCGCTCCCAGCCGGTGATCGTTACCCGAGCTAGCGATCGACATCCGGAGCAAACCGGCGCGCTTATGGACTGCTTTGAGCACCGCAGTTAAGAAGACCAGAAATTGAAGGTTTTCGGCCGGAGTATGGCCGGGGCTCAGCAGGTTATTGCCTTCCGAGTCCTGGATCGACCAGTTGTTGTGCTTGCCGCTGCCGTTAATCCCGGCGAATGGCTTTTCGTGCAGTAAAGCAGCGAAATTGTGCAAGCGGCTGACCGACCGCAACGTTTCCATGACCAGTTGGTTATGGTCCGCCGCTACGCTGGCCGTCTCATAGATCGGCGCGATCTCAAACTGGTTAGGAGCAACCTCATTATGCCGTGTCTTGATTGGCACACCCAGCTTATAAAGCTCATATTCGACTTCGTTCATGAACGCCTGCACACGTTGCTTGAGCGCCCCAAAATAGTGATCTTCGAGCTCCTGGCCCTTGGGGGGCTTGCTCCCTAACAGTGTACGGCCACCCGATACCAAATCGGGACGCAGGCTATAGAAGGCCCGATCAATTAAGAAATACTCTTGCTCAACGCCAACTGTCGCAATCACACGTTCGACGTCCTTGTTCCCAAACAGCTTCAAAATGTTGACTGCTGCTCCGCTCAATGACTCCATTGAGCGCAACAAAGGCGTCTTTTGGTCGAGTGCCTGGCCGTAATACGAGATAAAGACGGCGGGAATACACAGCGTCTTGCCCGTCGGCTTTTCCATGATAAAGATCGGGCTCGACGGATCCCAAACGGTATAGCCACGCGCTTCAAAGGTCGAGCGCATGCCACCCGACGGAAAACTAGACGCATCTGGCTCACTTTGAATGAGCTGCGAGCCGCTGAAACGCTCCACGGCCTGCCCTTCATCGTCAATGTCCAGAAACGCATCATGTTTTTCGGCAATCAAGCCCGTTTGTGGCTGAAACCAGTGACAGAAGTGTGTTGCGCCTGCCGCCACGGCCCATTCTTTCACCGCATGGGCAACTTCGTCGGCAATCGATTTGTCCAGTTTCTCCCCGCGCTTGATCGATTCGTGCAGCCGCTGATAGACCTTTTTGGGCAACCGCTCTTTCATGACTTGGTCACTAAATGTGTTACTGCCATAAAGCTCGGTAACTTTCAGCGGCTGGCCTTTCCCGTCGAGTCCCCAGTCGAAAATACGTGACTGGCGATGGCTGGCTTCCCGGAGGGCGTCGTAGCGCGGGTTGGCACCCGAAATAGGGCTTGGCATCTGGGGTCTTCTCCTTAATAACAATGGTGTTGGTTAGCGCAGCAGTGCAAGCGGGCGACGGTGCCTCAGGTAGACGGCGCCCAGGACCTTCGTTCGCCTTGGTACTATGGTCCTGCGCAACATAGGAGCGGGGCAACAGCTTACTATGCCCCGCAACAGTTTAAATGCGATCAGGCGCTTTTGCTAGAGGCACTTTGACTAAAGATTGCCGGTAAAAATTTAGGCAATCTGCACGAATGACCTTCCTGGCGATCATGTGTTTAAACGCCTTCGGGATCCTATCTTACGACAGGACCCCGAAGACAAGAGAAGAGAGGAGAAGGAGATACTGCGATTATAGCAGACCATTTCACCTTTGCAAGCACCAGTTTTTACCTTGCTCTGATCTCGTCCAGCCACCCCGGTATCATCGCCTACGCGTGCCTGTGAATATCTGCGCAGTTACCGCTCGATTATCGCGGTCTGCGTCAAACAGTTGCCACCGTTATACGCTCTCGCTCGACAAGCTGGCCATCACTAGGTAGCAACAAGCGCTTGCCCTGCTGCTCAAATACGTCATGCAGCGAACGTGTGGGATTGAGCACCTCGTAGGTGACGTCCAGAAAGGCCCTCAGCGCCGGCGATAGCCACTTGTCTTTGTGCCATGCGACTTGTGTAACAACTTCGAGCTGTCGGTCCCGCCACGGCAAGGCAATGAGTCGTCCCTGGGCTAGCTCAACGGCAACTGACATTGCCGGCAGAATCGAGACGCCGAGCCCGACCATGACGCAGTGCTTGATCGCCTCCACACTCCAAAACTCAAAGGTCGTAGCCGGATAATAGCCACTCGAACTCAAAGCTTGTTCAAACATGGTCCGGTAGCTACAACCAAGCTCGGTAAAGAAAAAGGAGTCATCTGCGAGATCTCTGGCATGAACTTCGTCTGCGTGTGCCAATGGATGATCCGGTGCCGCCACAACCACCAAAGGTTCAACTATCAGCGGCGTTACGACCAGGCTACTGCTTTGCACCGGCTCATCAAGCAGGAAGGCCACATCAAGCAGCCCCTCGGTCACGCGGCGACGGATTTCCATGCAGGGATTTGGTTGAAATACGAGCCGCACCAGCGGGTAGCGCGCGCGAAAGCGATGTAAGACCTGCGGCAGGCGATAGGTACATAATGTCTCGGGAGCACTAATCGTCAACGATCCGGTCGGCTCGTCACCACCCGTGACAGCTTGACGTGCCTCGTCCATCAACGTCAGTACCTGATCTGCATAGCGCAGCAGTCGTGCCCCTGCATCGGTCAACTGCACCCGCTTCCCTAACCGGTCAAAAAGTGGCACGCCCAGGTCGGCTTCCAGCGCCTGGATCTGAGCCGTCACGCTCGATTGCACGTAGCCGAGTGCCGCTGCCGCTTGTGTGAAGTTTAAGGTTGTTGCCACAACCCGAAAAGTCGCCAGTTGTCGAATATCCATTATCGTATCCTATCGAAAAAAACGATGCATCTCATCTCTTTTATTCGTTGGACACGATTGTAACACAAGCCTACAATACTGGAGACTTAACTGCTGAACGAGCGAATATGTTCCACTCGTCTGCTGACTGGAGGACCTGATGACCATATTACTTGTGCTGCTTGTGCTACTGCTACCTTTACTAGCCCTCGATTATGCTGCTGTGCGTTGGGGCGTTGATACGACCGCCATGTCAGAGCGGTCGCAATCCGCACAACAAGTTTGCCGTTATGGGCACGGCGACTAATGCTATGTAAAGGGAGGTGACTGGCTCACGCTTGTCGCCGCCAGAATGATGAGAACGCCCACGGCATGCTGATTGCTGTCGTGGGCGTTCTCGATGGTCACGTAGGCGTTAGCGCGAGGATGAGGGTCGCAGTGTCTGCTCCCCGACCTGCCCTGCCGCCTTGGTTGACTCACGTTTCTCCGCAGAACGGAGCAAGTTGCTCACACTGAGCCCCAGCCGTTGTAGCAGGTTTGGCTGTACACTCCAACCATTCGCCTCGTTCGGGAACTGTCGCTCCTGCATCAACCGCTGGTGCGCCGCCATCTCGGCCTTGACTCGTATATATGTTGCATAATCCATTTTCTGTCTCCATGTCACGTAATCTACGTGCTATTGGGTCGCTGTTTGCGTTGCCCAGGTATGACTCTACGCTCTGGAGACAAGCAGCACATCGCAAAACCACGCTATTGTGGCTCGCTATTGCGCTTGATTGGCCCTCAACCATTAGCGAATTCTCGCTAATAAGCCATAGTGAACGATAGCGATTCATGGTAGAGACCGGGCCTGGAGCAGCAGTGGGAAGGCTAAATCAGTTGATGCTCGACGGCAAAACGCGTTGCGGCGCTGCGTGAAGTGACGCCGAGTTTATTATAAATTCTGCGTAGATGAGCGTTGACAGTATGCGGGCTAATGATCAGGTGCTGCGCGATTTCCGCATAGGTCAATCCCTGGGCTACCAGCCGCAACACTGCTACTTCGCGCTCGCTGAGCCCCGCTGGATAGCTCGGTGAGCCAGCATCTGAGTCTGGTGGCGCAGCCGGCAAGGGCGTTGCCACCGGCTCCGGCGGCTCGATGAAGTGCTCAACCGCATACCCGAGCGCGTCATCCAGTGCCATTGCATCTCCTTCAGCGAATGCAGCAGACCAAACTGCCGGCTCAAGCTGCGCCTGTGCTGTCGCACATACGCGCTCGTATTCGGCCTGCGGCTCGGGATCCCATTCTGCAACGGGTAAGGTTAGCTTTTCTGCGGCCCCCAGGAGTCGAGCCGCGCGTTGCGCGCCCTGCGCTCCCAGCGACCCTGCAATGCCTGCCAACCCGTGAAAACACCACGCAATCCCGTCCATGTGGGCTATGGTCACGAACAAGCGCAGGCTCTCGTGAAACAAACGCTCGGCCTCCGGCAAGTTGGCTTGCCACAGTGCCACATAGCCGCGCCCATGCAACGCTGTTGCCAACCCTGGCTTAAGTCCCAGGTCGCGGAAGAGCGTGATGCATTCATCATAAATGAGCGCGGCGCGCTCATAATCGCCACCCCAGCGCAGAGCATTCGCCAGATGATTGAGTGCAACCGCAATGCCCGCTTGGTCTCCCGCTTCTCGCAAGGGCTCCGGCGGGTCAGCATGCTTGTGGACCGCGGTCCCGGCATCGTCGTGGAGATGCATAATCCAGGCCAGTTGTTGTCGGGCAAACGAGATGCCCCAGCGGTCACCCAGTTCCTGAAACCTGCGTAGCCCCTGCTCAGCGTGCATATGGGCGGCCGGTAAGGCGTTGCGACGGGCAGCCGCCTCACTTTGCCAGACATGCGCCAACGCGTCTCCCCATGCGTCGCCAAACTGCCGAAATAGCCCGTTACCCCCCTCGAACGAGACCGGCTCAGCCTCTTTGTCGCTCCATCCATGCACTCCTAACAGATTCAGGGCGACGCCGAGGCCCAAGGTATCGCCCACATCACGGAAGATCGCCACGCTCGCCGCCAGCAACGAAGTTGCAGTCGCATCGCTCTGTGGGTACCGCGGGCCAAAGATCAGGGCTGCGCCGAAGAGCACCTTCGCTAGGTATTGACTGCCGGCGGGCTGCTGGACCTGTACTTGTGTCAAGTCGACTCCTACCCGTGCCAGCAGATCAGTCAGCCGCCCCCGTCCTTCGCGCAGATGACCCCGCAAGTACCAGAACCAGGACAACGCCGCGCCCATCCTCAAGGCCGTTTCAAGCTCGCCTTTGCTAACATACCAGTCCAGGGCCGCCCGCAGGTTATCATGCTCTCGCTCTAATCGCTCGAACCATACCAACGGCTCCTTGCCCCGCAAGGCCGGCTCGGCCGCTTCTGCCAGCACCAGATAATAGGCGGCATGTAGCCGGTGCGTCTCGTCCCAGCCGGGACTGCCCTCAAGCCGCTCAAGCGCATATTCCCGAATTGTCTCAAGCATGGTGAACCGCAGTTCACCATTAAGATTATCCTGCTGGCGAACGAGACTCTTGTCCAGCAGCGACTGGGTACCGCTGAGCACATCAATACTGCTTCCATCCGGCCCATGTGTCTGTCCGCACACGGCCTCTGCCACATCCAGCGCCCAGCCTCCCACAAAGACTGCGAGCCGCGCGAAGAGCAACTGCTCATCCGGCGTGAGCAGCATATAGCTCCAGTCGATGGTTCCTCGCAGTGTTTGTTGGCGCGGTGGCAGGTTGAGTGCTCCGCCCGTCAGCAGCGGCAGCCGCCGATCAAGCCGGGCGAGGAGTGCCTGGGGTGTAAAGAGGCGGGTTCGCGCCGCCGCAAGCTCAATCGCCAGAGGTAAACCGTCGAGCCGGGCGCAGATCTCTGCGACTGCCGCTGCATTCGCTTCCGTCAGCGTGAAATCAGCCTGCACCGCCTGCGCTCGATCAACAAAAAGCTGGACTGCGGCATACTCCGGCGCCTCCATCAGCCGTGCCACGTCCGGCAGGTGCTCGGTCTCTGGCACCGGCAACGGTGGAACCTGGAAGTCGTGCTCGCCATAGAGCTGCAACGGGCTGCGGCTTGCCACCATCACTTTGAGCTTTGGGCAAGCCAGCAGCAGTTCGGCTACGACTGCGCCTGCCGGTAGCACTCGCTCAAAGTTATCCAGGACCAGGAGCATATGTTGGTCAGCGAGATACTCGCGCAATTGCTCTACCGCTGGCTGACCGGCGGCCTCTGGGATTCCGAGCGCCCCAGCAATCACCGCACCGACCAGGGCCGGATCAGCTACAGCTGCCAGGGACACAAAGGCGATCCCCTGCGCAAAGTTATCCTGTACCTCCCAGGCAACCTGGATGGCTAGGCGCGTTTTACCCGCCCCGCCCGGTCCGGTCAGCGTCAGCAAGCCGACGTCTTCCCGCAGCAGTAAGCCGCGCACCGTAGCCAGCTCCTCGTTGCGACCGATCAACGGTGTGCGTGGATGCGGTAAGCTGGCCGGGGCACTATATCCTGGATTCACTACGCTCTTCGCGACTGGCTCCCGGCTCATACTGTCCGTTCGTCTGCCCACAGTAAGAGGTGAGCAGGCCTGAATTGTAATCGATATGCGCCGATCCTGGTGGGGCCTGTCCGTCGGGGAACCCTCTACGGGTGTAGTGTACGTCGCCCGTCAAGCGTCATTATGCGCTTTTGCTCGGTTGCGCGGCGTTTTGTAGTGCTGCATACTCTGCTGGGGTGTCGGCGTCGTCTAGAACCGACGAACTATCTACCTCAACGAGCCGTACACGTTCGGGCGAACGTTGTACTACAGCCCGTGCCCCACGATCACCAGTGACTTGCAGCAGTTCCGGCCAAACTGTCTGCGGGAAAACGACCGGATTGCCCCTCTGGCCCTCAAAGACCGGCGCGATAATAGCCTCAGGATATTCCTGCTGCTCACGTACCAGCCGGACCAGCAACTCCGTTGAAATAAGCGGTTGATCGACCAGCAGTACGACGACGGCCTCGACCTCTGCGCCGAGTGCCCGGATGCCTGCCACGAGCGACGTGCTTTGCCCCTGCTCGAAATCAGGATTATGCACCACCACCACCGGCAATTCGCCCACTGCTGCTGCGACCGCCTCGCCTGCGTAACCGGTGACGACGATGAGCGGCCTGAGCGGCACGGCTAGCGCAACGTGGACCAAGTGCCGTACGAGCGGCTCTCCTCGCCAAGGCAACAGCATCTTGGCTTGGCCCATGCGTCGGCTCATGCCTGCGGCCAGAATGACCCCGGCGATCATCCTTATACCTGTTTGCCGCGCCACACAGCGATCATCTCGGCCAGGATACTTATCGCGATCTCGCCAGGCGACACACCGCCAATCGGCAGTCCAATCGGACCATGAATTCGCGCCAGATCTTCCTCGCTCACACCCGCCGTGCGTAGTGCCTCACGCCGCTTGCCCTGCGTCTTGTTGGAGCCAATCGCGCCAATGTAGCGCACAGGATAGCGCAGCGCTGTCTCCGTCGCCGGGTTGTCGAGCTTAGGATCGTGCGTCAGAATAACGACCGCTGTCGAGCGGTTGAGGCCCAGCGTGGGGAGCGCCTCATCCGGCCACTCGGCCACCAACGCATCGGCGTTGGGAAAGCGTTCACGGGTCAGAAACGCGCTCCGCGGATCGACCACCGTGACGCGAAAGCCCAACAGCTTGGCCGCCTCCGTGAGTGGAATCGCGATATGCACACCGCCAACAATCACCAGCTGCGGCGGTGCAGGATACGTCTCGATTAATACGTCGACTGCCTGCCCGTCGCTCGTCTGAAAGCCTTGGGTCTCACTCCGCTCCCCGTCCAGCAGCACCAGCGCGACCTCCCGCACCGCGCCGTCCAGCTCATTGTCGCCCAGCGTTCCCAGCCCCTGGCCCTGCTCGTCAAGCAGCAGCTTGGCCCCCACTCCCGGCCCACGCACAACCGTGGCTAATGCCACCGGATGCTGCTGGTTAAGGGCCTCCACGAGTGTTGTGAAAATCATAGTTCCACCAAGCCACAGCGAGAAGAAAGCCCCTCTCCCGCGGCTGGGAGAGGGGTTGGGGTGAGGGTATGCTTACCAATCAAGCCGCTCCACAAACACTTCGATCTCGCCGCCGCATGCCAGCCCGACCTCCCAGGCTTGCTCGTCGGCCACACCAAAATGGAGCAACTGCCGTTCTCCTGTCTCAACCGCCTCCTGACACGCCTCAAAAACCGCCCCTTCGATACAGCCGCCACTAACCGATCCGGCCATCGCCCCGTCGCTGGCGACCGCCAGCTTCGCGCCCACGCGCCGTGGCGCCGATCCATAGGTGCGGGCTACCGTCGCCAGCGCTACCGTAGACCCACGCGCCTGCGCCGCCTCAATAAATGCCAGTACCTCATTCATGTGCTGCCTCAAGTGCCTCGGCCAGTTCATCAACCAGTGAGCCTAGCTCACGATGCAAGAGCGGCTCATCCACGACAGTGCGGTCTGGTTCGCTATGCTCTTTATGAAAGCGTTGCAAGGTCGTGGCGTCTGGTGTGACGGTCGCCTCCCAGTAGGTGACGCCGCCCTCGTCGCTTTCTGGCTCTGCTGTCCGCAGAATCGCCCGTCCTTCGCCACCCTCAACCTCAACGACCCGTAGCGGATCGATTACGCCAATATGGTCGGCGATCTGCTCGGCAGTTCTGCCAACATTTGGTAACGGCACATCCGGCTTAACCGTAATCTGGCGAATACCACCGGACGAGCGATCACAATGGTCCATATCAACCACGACTGTCACGCCGTCACCCTGTGCCTCAACCGAAACCTCTCCCTGGCCCTGCGCCTTGCGCAGTTGTTCCGCGAGTTTTTTGTGTAGTGTTGTCGCCATACCTACGTCCTCGTACAGAACATGTGGCCAGCCCATGTGCCAGCTACCCATCAATCAACCCGCCGTTCGCTATAATCTCGCCCATCAAAAGACCACAGCTGTTTCTTTTCGTCTAGCACCGTCTCGATATGCACCGGTCGCGTCCAAATCTTATGCAAGCTGCGCAACGTATCGCGCGCATAATCCAGCCGCAGATCAATACCCTCATGCCGGTGTTTGAGATACAACTCACCCCGGTTATGATAATTACCATCCTGCACATACACAAACGGTTGCCCGAAGTTGGTCATGCGGAACAGCAGTTTTTGCTTGATCGACTGAAACTCGCGCGAGGCAATTTCATACAGGTCCGTATCTCGATTATATTGGAAGGTGAACATCTTCTGGTCCAAGACGAACTCGGGCGTCAGGAACTCGTCCAGGAAGGTGATGTCATTATGGAAGCGTCGCACCTCGAACAGCTTTTGGCGTCCCAGCCCTAGCTTTTTGTTCCAGTTGCGCCGCGTCTCCATGTCGTCACACTCGTCCCACTCTTTCCCAAACTTGCCCTTGTTCCACCGGTCCTCGATATCGCGCAGCAGCTCGATCCCCAGCTTGTAGGGATTCATACGACCTGGACTGGTACCAACCACTCCCGCATGATGCTCCGCGAAATCCACAATCTCCGAGGCTCTGGCCGCCTTTTTGGTCATGATTTCGCTGTGCCAGAAAGAGGCCCATCCCTCATTTAATGTCTTCGTCATCGCCTGTGGGCCGAAATAATAGGCCTCGTCGCGAATGATTTCGAGGATCGTGTGCTGCCAGCGCTCCAGTGGTGCATAGTTCAGCAAGAACAGCAGCACATCTTTTTGCGGATTCTCGGGAAAGTTGCGCGCCTGCAGGCGCTCGGCTTCCTGTTTTTTGCGCTGCTCTTCCAGGAAGGAGGGCGGGTTGATATAGCCCCGCATGTACGGCTTATCGACCGGCAGCCCTAACGCCACCGTCTGCTCCTCGTCCTCCTGCTCGACCACCGGCACATTAGTTTGCGACTCTGGTCTCAGAATAAATGGTGCGTGGTAATCAATCAGGTTTTCGATCGACAAACAAACGTCAATGAAATCCTCAACGGGCTCGTAGCCATAGCGGTCGATCGCCTTCTGCACCCGTACAGCATGATTGGCCATCGCGTCCAACATATGCCGGTTCGTATGCGAAAACCACATATTATTCTTGAAGAAGTCAACGTGCCCTGTCACATGTGCCATGACCATCTTCTGTGTGGTCATCTCGTTGCCTTCGAGCAGATAGGCATACGATGGATTGTTATTAATCACCATCTCGTAGATGATCGACAAGCCATAGGTATGACTTTTGATCATTTGATCGAAGTCCATCCCAAAGCGCCAATGCGGGTAGCGCGTCGGAAAGCCACCGAAGGCCGCGACCTCATACAACGTGCGGTAGTCGAGCACCTCAAACGAGATCGGAAAAAAGTCCAGCCCGTAGCCCCGGGCGTAGCCTTCAATCTCGTCCCACGCCGCTTGCAGATCCGGCGGTAATCGCGTGTTTCGCATAGGCGCTCTATTATTCTTTCTTACTTGCCCTTGCCCAGGAAGTCCTTGATCGTGTCGTACACGTCGTCACGGTCGGCAATCTCGGAGATCACCAAATTTTCGGCGTTCCCGAGGTACTCTTCGAGATCATGCGCAAAACGGCCCGACCCGTACAATGAGCGGACTTGACCATAGGCGAATAAATTAAGCTTTGGCAGCAGTTGTCCTCGTAGCAGTTCAACACACTCTCTTGTATCGCCACCACCCCAGTTATCGCCATCCGAAAAGTGGAAGGCATAAATATTCCACTCGTCGGGCGAATAGCGCTCTTCGATCATCCGCAACGTCAGCTTGTAGGCCGAACTGATTTTGGTGCCCCCGCCCTCACGAATATGGTAAAACGTCTGTTGATCGACCTCTTTGGCTGCCGCGTCATGCACGATATACCGGATATCAATGCTTTTGTACTGCGACCGGAGCCAGGTCTCGATCCAGAAGGCGGTGATCCGTACCAGTTCTTTTTGCTCGGTGCCCATCGAGCCGCTCACATCCATCGAATAAATGATCACCGCGTTCGACTCGGGCTGCATCGTGGTCTTCCAGGTCCGATAGCGCATATCGCCCTTGACCGGCACAATGATTGGATCGTCAGGGTTATACTCGCCGCTGGCGATCTGACGCTTTAAAGCCTCGCGGTACGAGCGCTTGAAATGGCGTAACGACTCCGGTCCTACCTGCGCGATGCCCGAATACTTGTCCTTCTCAGCGATGATATTTTGCTTGCCCTTGGGCTTGATATTCGGCAGTTGTAGCTCCTCGCCCAGAATCTTGGCCAACTCTTCTAGCGATACATCCACCTCAATCGCGTGGCCTCCCGACTCCTCGCCGGCCTCGCCTTGGCCTGGTTGGCCGTCACCACGCCCAATCGGATCGCCAACGTCGCCCTCGCCTTGGCCGACGCCGCCACTCTGCTTCTGCCCGAACCGAAATTGCGGAATATCAATTTGCGGCAGGGGAATCGACACATAGCGTCGTCCCTGCCGCCCGATCAACTCGCCCTGCGACATATATTTGCGCAGGTCTTTTTTGATTCTACCCCGCACAATCTGTCGGAAGCGATTTAAGTCGCGATCTACCCGGTCAGCCATGCGCGCTTACCTTCCCGCTAACAGCTGTGCATCAGTTGCGGCTCTTAACATCACCACGAGCGAAGATGCTGGCAACGAAGGTGAGGACGTCCACTGCACAGCGTTCGCAGTATCCTGACTCCCGGATCAAGCGTGTCTTGACCACGTCGATCTTTTCCTGCGTATCCCGGTCGATTACCTGTGACACGAGACTCGTCAGTTTGATCGAATCTTTTTGATCATCGAACAGCTTCAGTTCAAGCGCGCGATGCAGCCGCTCGTTCGTTTTGAAGTCGAACTTCTTGCCTTCGACCGCCAGCGCGCCAATATAGTTCATGATCTCACGCCGGAAATCGTCTTTGCGCGCATCTGGAATGTCGATCTTCTCCTCGATCGAGCGCATCAGCCGCTCGTCCGGCTCTTCATACTGGCCGGTATAGCGGTTGCGCACTCGCTCGCGCTGTGTATACGCTTTGATGTTGTCGAGATAGTTGCCACACAGCCGGCTGATCGCTTCCTCATCTGCCGAGATCGCCCGCTGTACTTCGTTTTTGACGATCTCCGCGTACTCATCCTTCACTACCGACAGCAGTTCGCGGAACCGCTTGCGATCCTCGTCATTCGCGATCAGCGAGTGATTCTTCAACCCGCCTTCCAGTTCATTAATCACCATGAAGGGGCTGATGCAGGTATCGTTAGCATCGCTTACCAACGCGTTGCTAATTTTATCCTGAATATAACGCGGTGAGATACCGCTCAAACCTTCGCGCGCCGTTTCTTTCCGCAGTTCTTTGATATTGTCTTCGGTAAAGCCCGGTAGTGACTTCCCGTTATACAGCTTGAGCTTTTGCAGCAACGTTAGGTTAGCCTTCTTCGGCTCTTCGAGCCGCGTCAGTACCGCCCACATTGCGGCCATCTCAACCGTATGCGGTGCGATGTGCTTGCCGCGGACGCGGTGCGTATTGAAGGACTTCTCATAAATCTTGATCTCGTCCTTCAGCTTCGTGATATACGGAATATCAAGCCGCACCGTGCGATCTTTGAGCGCTTCCATAAACTCGTTGTTCTGGAGCTTACGATATTCGGGCTCGTTCGTGTGCGCGATGATCACTTCATCAATGTCGGTTTGGGCAAACTTTTTCGACTTGATTTTGTGTTCTTGTGAAGCACCCAGCAGGTCGTACAGAAATGCAACGTCGAGCTTCAAAGCTTCGATAAACTCAATAATGCCACGATTCGCAACATTGAATTCGCCGTCGAAGTTAAAGGATCGCGGATCGCTGTCCGAGCCGTACAGGGCGATCTTGCGGTAGTTAATATCGCCTGTCAGTTCGGTTGAGTCCTGGTTCTTCTCGTCCTTGGGCTGGAAGGTACCAATGCCTACCCGGTCTTTCTCCGAGAAGATCAGCCGCCGCACACGCACATGCTTGACCGCCTGAGCCCAATCGCCACTATAGCGCCGCAGCAGGTCGCGCTCGTTATATCGGCAGGCCGGGCAAAGATCGCCCGCGATCTGGATTTCCTGCCCGTCAGTCAACTGCGCGTTCAGCTCGGCCACGAATTTGGCACGAAACTCTTCGGGAATCAGGTGAAGCGGCTCTTCATGCATCGGGCAGTCTTCCCAGGCTGTCTCTGCCACCCCATCCTGCAGGTCCGCCGCATCGCCCATATACCAGGAGAAGGTATACAGCGCGCCTTCCTCACGGCGCGAATACTGCTCCAACCCTTTTTTGAGCCGCCGCACGATCGTTGATTTTGACGATCCAACTGGACCGTGCAGCAGCAACACGCGCCGCTCCGTGCCATACCCTTCTGCCGCCGAACGGAAGAAAGATACGAGACGCATTAACGGAACTTCTAGGCCATAGACTGCGTCGGCTTCATCAATCGCGGGATCGGTGAAAAAGTTGAAGCGGGTCAGCTTCTTTTTGGCATCAACGAACTCTTCGCTACCAAAGGCCATGATCATGTCGTAGATGCGCTGGAAGGCCGAGCGTGTTACACGAGGATTGCCCAAGACCATATCCAGGTACTCGTTAAACGAGCCGGTCCAGTTCAGATCCTGGTAGTGCTGGCGGTCTTGCAGTTCAGTAACAAGATTGATCAAATCTGCGCTTGCGAGAAGGGCCATGTGATTCCTCCTGCCCTCTTCCGGGGCATTGTCATTCCTACGGCGCTCGCTGCGGGGCGATGGGTAACAGCTACCCGGCTGCTGCGGGGGTTCGAGCGTAAACGGTTACGGCTGCTGTATGGTAACAGAATCGCTACCACCGGACAAACGTGCTAGACCGACCCCGTATCCCGTTTATTGTAAAGGTAAAGAACAAGCGATCGCCATGAGGATAGCGTGCTTTACACATGCACTATACCAACGTCCTTGCGGATCGTCAAGCATTTTTCAGCAACTCTCAGCATTCGACCGTCGCGCACCAGACGTCCTAGCCGCAAGCAGGACCACGTCTCGCCCATCGCTACCAGACAACATACTACCCCAAAACCCCGTAGGCAAACCTAAGCATCCGCTCGTGATGCGCGATCCCTAGCTCAACATCGGCAAAGGTGCCAAGATGACCTGTCTCGAACCAGTGCAACTCAACCGGCTGGTTGCGGGCCTTCAGCTGTGCCACGTACTCTGCGACCTGCCGCGCGGGCGTCCTGGTGTCATGTCGTCCCTGAATGATCAAAAGTGGTGCTTTGACCTGTTCGACATAACTGACCGGTGAGCTTCGAGCATACTCCGCTGCCTTTTCACTCGGCGTACCGCCGAACAGCCCCACTTGGTAGCCGCGCAAAGTTTCCGCCGAATCTTCATACATCCCTACCCAGTCGGCGATGGCGATACCGGCCATCCCTCCTGCCCACAGCTCGGGGTGGACGCCCAGCCCCATCAGTGTCAGGTAGCCGCCATACGACCAGCCGGTCAGCAAGATTTCTTCGGGACGGGCCACTCCCGTGCTCACCAGCCACTCCCGGGCTGCCACCATATCTTCAACTTCCCAATGGCCCAGATCGCCCCAGATTTGCTCCTCAAAGGCACGGCCAAAGGTCGTTGATCCACGATAATTGATCGTCAAAAACGCGAAGCCGTGATCCACCCACATCTGGCTGTCTGGACTAAAGCTCTCTGTCATGACTCCCGTCGGGCCTCCATGGGTATGCAGAATCGTTGGGAAGGGTCCGTCACCGCTCGGGACGGCCAGCCAGCCTTGAATCATCTGTCCATCTGAGGAAGGAAAGCTGACCGATTGCCAGGGTCGCCCGGCCGGTGAATCGCCGGCCGCCAGCACCGTACGTACTCGCTTGCCCGTGCTTGCAGCCAGCGCGATCAGCTGTCCGGGATGGCCCGCATCTGTCCACTGCGTCCAGATCTCATCATTCGACGCGAAGTACGCCCCGTCATACGTACCACCGGGGGCTTCCAGCCGTGTAAGTGTCTCGCTCGCCAGTTCATAGATGAACAACTGCTGTTCGGCTCGATGATACTGGCAAAGCAGGACGTGCTGGCCATCGGGCGACCACTCCCACGGGACGACGTCCCCTTCCAGCCGTT
>JBBRHB010000027.1:0-16228 GCA_038223355.1 Chloroflexales bacterium | reverse complement strand
AGCGTGCTGCGCCACATTGCCCTGAACCTGTTGAAAGGAGAAAAGACAGCCAAAGTTGGCATCAAGGCCAAACGGCTCAAAGCTGGCTGGAGTGATGACTACCTCCTCAAGGTCGTAGCTCAATAAGATGCGATTGCCCTGCAACGAAGAGCTTAATCGCTTGAAAAGCCAGAGTGCATGGTGTAAGCTGGAATAGCACCCCAGCCCACCAACCCAGTCTATGCCCATATCTCTTGTGACCGGTGCTCATAGTCGATACCGCTACCAAAAACTCTGCGCAGGAGAGGATCACGCTTATGGCGGAGCAAATACATTATCTGGTCAACGCACAGCTCGTTGCACGGCCAATCGCCTCGCTCCTTGATAATCATGCCGGGTTGGAAGCCCTCCTGAATGCCCAATCAGAGGGTGCGACCGCTCCCGCACCTGTGAGCGACGCGATAGCGGTCTCCCCTGATGGTGCGTTGGTAGCAGGCCAACTCTATGACTCCTCCACAGAGGCGCTGGTCAGATACTACTTGCCGACTTACCAACTCAATGTGGTGGACGGTCGCTATACAACGTCGCTGAAATTTCGCGGAGCGGCCGATGATCCGACTGGGCCATTGGGCTGGCTGACGATCGAACTCGAGGCAGTCGCACCGCCGAGGCAGCGTTTCATCTTTCGAGGCCCGCTGGGTGAGCCTGATCCAAGCGAACTGCCGCCGTCACACGAGCCGGGCCAGTGGCAATGGCACCACCCTATCGATCCGATGCCCAATCCGGTGCAGTATCACGAAATCGACCATCAGGCCGTGGTTCGGATTGGCTATCAGTTGCCCATAATGGGTGGCAGCGTGGCGGTAGTGGTGCCGGAGCTAGGAGGCAGTGCGGCTGGGGTCGCGACGGTCCCAACCCCAAGCTCGCCGGTTCTATGGATTGAGGTCGGTGCCTTGGAGCACGGCGATACTAACGTGCGGCGCTGCAAGCGGCCGATCGCAACTAAAGAGGAATTCGATCGTATCTTTCAAATCATGACCGATAGTAGCCTCCAGGGACACCTGGAAGTCCGTTGCCTGGCGACGATTGGCCACCGCACATGGCGACAGATTGTAGTGGGTCCAATCGATACTGGGTGGCGGCAAACTGTCTCAGACAGGCCAGAAGTGCGCTTCACCAACACCTTGAATGTTACGACACTCCAATCAATCAAACCCGATGTGCTCCAATCGTCCAGCCATGCCTTTCGCGTCCTGCCTGAGAGCATGCCTAGCGAGCGAGCCACCCAACTCGAGATGTCAGTACGGGAGGTGCCATCGGTCTCCAGCAGCGCTAGTGTCCAGCGGGAGACGAGCGCTCTAGCGGTGACCGGCGACAGCGCGACAACTGCATCCGTTGAGAACAGCCCAGCAGCGCTACAGGTCGCACGAGAAATCTCCCCGGAGAGCACGTTTGTCCAACAGTCCAACCCGGCACTCGCGACCACAGCGGCGGAAAGCACGTTTGTCCAGCAGTCCAACCCGGCACTCGCGGCCACAGTTGCCGGGTCAGCCGATGTGGTTACGCCGCCCTCACTCCCCGATTTTGTGCGCTCCTCCGATCTCAGCATCACGGTCGGTGATGCCCAGCAGACCGTGGTGCCGGTAACAGCAGCGATCGATAGAATTGGCAGGCCGGTTCTGCTCAGGGTACCGGTCGAGACCGATCAACAGATTACGCCCTTCTGGTTTGCCAAGGAGACGAATGCCTATATGTTTGACCTGCCCGGCGATCTCGGGACCGGTACCAATCACGTACTGATCAGGCAAACGGTGGTCGGACCACAGGGCAGCGCTACCTTTTATCAAGACTCCGCCTTTCAAGAGCAGTTGTACTATCAGCCCAGCGAGTTTCGGCTGGCCCGCGCCGCCAACTCGCCTTACCTGCCGGCGCTCATTCTCGCCTTTTACGACGCAGTCGGCGCGGGTAGTAGTGGCGATGCAACAGCCCCCGACCTCTTCTATCGGGTCGTGATGAGCTACAAAGCCCGACCCTACCTCGATCCAGCGTTGCTGGCCCTAGCGACAACCCAATTCACCACCGCAACAAGCACGCCACACTTTACAGCAATCAATCCTGTTACCAGTAAGCTCCGCCTGCTGGTACCCAGTGATCAGACGAATGGTAGCTTCGCGCCCGTTGATCGACCGGATGCTCTGATCGATTTTGATGCCGGTATCATTGATAGCATCGAGCTTTCGTCGACCGAACTGAGCCGCGTTTTCGCCTTCTTTAATGCCGGGAGTGGGCTAGATGGTCAGATTCAGGCCACCCTGCTTGATAATACGGCAGCCACTGTGCCGCTGAATCTGTCGCTCAGCACAACAACGGGCACACAATTCGAGACCGTCGGGAGCCCGACTGCAACCGGGGCCGGCCATTGGCAAACGACGGTGCGCAATCATATCGAAAGTGCCGTACGGATCGACACGATTTATCCACTTACGCTCGCTGCCGGCGTTATCGCCACCCCTCAGACGGCAACGGGCCAAACGATTAATCCAGGTGCCCAGACGACGCTCGACTATCTGGTCACGCCCGTGGATGCGCCAGTTAGTATGATTGAGCCATCGCTGGCTACCAGTATTGTTATTGATCCGCATGCGCTGTGGCCGCAACTGATGATCAATAAAGGCTTCACCTCTGATACCTTCACGATCAAGGTTGAGATTGCGCCGAGCTACTTTACGGCCCCACCGCCGGCGGGTGTCAAGCCTCTGGTAGCCGTCCATGTCGAGTTCGAGGCCGATACGAGTCTGACGCTGACCGCTGCCGCTGCCACGCAGAGCGCGACGCTGCGCGTGCCGCTGCTACGAAAGCTGTTGAAAGAGGCCGATCTGCAGCACTACCGGTACCGTGTTACCAATATACATGCGGATGGGCCGGGCGCACAAACAGGGTGGCAGGATGGTGAGAACGATCTCCAGGTTGCGCCTGCACCGATTCCGGGAGCGTAGGTATGCTGCTCTTCGCGCCAGTTGCGGATATCCAGAGCAACGGGGGGCCGCTCTATCATGATCATTATGATCCGGCGCTGCTTTACGCTCCCCCGGCTGGGCTGCGGCTGAGACGAACAGCTGAGGGCGCGCCCGATTTTATGCTGTTGCGGTATAGCGGTGACTTTACGACGACGAGCGGCGGGCTGTTGCATCTGAGCCTCGCTTTCCAGCCACCGGCCGCCACAGCGGTCGCCGCGGCCCAACAGAGGTCGCGCCGCGTGGTGCCGATTCCGTTCCTTGATGGTCGCTTACGGCTGCGGTTGCGCTCGGCGTTGCCGGGCCGGGGCACGCACACCGGTGATTGGCATGCCGTGACCCTTACGGGCGAGGAGGTGGGTGTAGCGGCCGTGAGCCTGACAGCCCAGGAGACAGAGCCGCTCCATGATCTGCTTGATAGTGGCAACCAGCCGCTCGATCTTGAGATGGTGCTGCGGTTCGCCGGTTTGGTGTCCGGCTTGCCGTGGCTCGTCACGGCGACGACTGCGGATCTCAAAGCGTTTCTCGCTACCAATCTGGGTGGTGATGCGGTGACCAGCGACCAGATTGTGGCGGCCTGGAACTCCTTACCGACGGGCACGTTGATCTGGCAGCGCCTGAGCCAAGATAGTACAGCGCCGGATCAGAGCGCACTGCTTAGCGAAGCTGCGCTACGGTCGCTTGACGTGCTATTTGATCTGATGGCAGCGGCCACGTTTGATACGCCCGCGCATTATCGTCTGCGTCCGATTAGTAGCGCGGATCCGCCGAAGTTGAGCTGGGATCTGCTGCCATTTCGTAGCGAATTGCATAGCTTGGAGCTGCGCTGGTCCGCGGACGAACTCGCCGAGGAGTTGGCCGACCCACAGCGGCGAGCACGCTTGTTCCCGGTCGTTAGTCAGGTCAGTCCTTTTGCGGCAGTACAATATTATGTGGTTAATCAATTGCTGTTCGATTCACACTACCTACAGCGCGTCGATGTCACAGTGCGCCATCCGGGGACCGGCGGCGTGGCAGAGTTCAATAGTGTGAGCTTTCCTGGGGCAGCGAATGTGGCGCAGTTCACCGCGATCTTCCCAGCGCTGACCACAGCCTTTACGCTCGACTATCGCATCACAGCGCTGCTGTCACCACCTGATGGCGTCGGCTGGCCGATTACTTGGAAGCGCGATTTCGTCCGGGCCGATGGGCCGGTCGTACAAATTACACCGGAGGCGGCCGGCCTCACCATCATGCGGGTAGAGGTCGAGGCCGAGCTTTTCGCCCGCGCGGCCGCGGTCGATGTTCAACTGCTTGCACCGGCTACAGCGATCGGGAAACCACTCGCGGCGCAGCAACTTACCGCCGCAAACAGCGTTGTCACGTTCGCACTACCCGGCCATAATCCCGCACTGGCTATGTGGGTGCGTTGCGTGGCGCAGCCGCTAGCAGCCGCTGGCCAGCCGTATACCCTGCAGGATGGGCTCGTTCCCGACCATGAGCTACGCATCCCTGCGGCACAACTCGATGTCGTAGCGCCTAATCAGATTGCCCTGTCATTGGCACCTACTGCTGCCGCAGTGTTTCCGTTCGTCGCCGTGGCGCTTGTTCCACTCTCGGCAGCGGCGACGGATGAAGGTACGTTGTTTACACTGACTGCCGGTGAGACACGCGTGTGGTCACTCTGGCGCCAAAGTGTCTTTGAGCCGATTCGCTTCCGCTATCGCGTGAGCTATGTCGCCCGCGATCGTGCGGGTCAAACGCTGCCGCTCGTAACGACAGATTGGCTGATTGGCGACGGTTCAACTCTCATTGTCGATCCGGCGGCGGTGATTAAAGGAGGTGACCCCGGCGTAACCAGGTGAAGCAACCACTGACCGGCTGTTGGCAACCGATCTTCAAGCTCTGCCATCTAAGGAGGATTTCCGATGCTCAAAGCACCGGCCTATTCTGAAATCAACGGCATCACACTATACCCAGATGACCTGCTGTTCTATAAATTCTATGCTATCTCGCAGTTTCCCAGCATCCGGCTGGACCCAAACGGCCATCCGGTTTTTCTACTCGTCAAATATGCCTTTGGCGATGAAGACCGGTTGACGAATCCGAACCTGCCGGCCGGCGGTGGGTATATGAACTTCGACCTGCAATTCGAAGTGCCAGCGGCCCAGTTGGAGCAGGTGCGCGCCAAACTCCAGCCCGAGGTCGACGCGGAGTGGCAGCGCCTCAAGAGCGGCTCGGCGGCTGACCAGGCGCGATCGGGGGTAGCAGGCAGTACAGCGGCACCCAAGGTCGAGTTTGGTGAGCCGACCTGGACGGGTGGTCAGGTCACCATGGACGCGCCGCAAACCAGTTCGCTGATTAGCGCACGGGTAGCAGCCGGAGCACCTTCGTTGCTTGCGGGCAATATTGCCGTTTTCGATATGGACCTGACCTCAGAAGGTGCCACCTTTATGGAAGGCGTGCTGCTTAATCCCGGCGGCAATGGTAGTGATCTCACGCCGATCCAGGTGGCCTATGATCTGAAATTCTGGGCGCGGCTGCCACCCGTCAGCATCCATGTAGTCGCCGACTCTAAGCAGATCTACCAGCGGATCCGCCAAATTATGGAGGGTCGTGGCATCGATAACTGCACGACCTATGATTTTCAACATACCGACACGACCACCGAAACGGCATCGATTACCGGCATGATCGATGTACAGATCGACACCGGATCGGGCACGATCAAGCCCGACGAGGTCGAGAGTTTGCGTAAGTTTGCTCTGACGCTCGTGCAACAGATGATCCAATCGAGCTTCTTCACCAACAAGCCACCGGCGGCCGGCTCCGGTACGCCGGGCAACGATCCCACACCTACGATCCAGCCAGGTGATGATCCGAAAAAGTATTTGAAGCAGCAGTTCGACGATGCCACGATGCATATTGAACTGCATCTTGATCAAAGCAGTGTGGTCGAGTGGGAGGTTCATCCGCAGGCAACGCTCGAGACCTTTTTCGCCGGTATGACGCCCGCCGAACTGCACAACTACGTCCGGCGCATCGACCTAGAAGATGATTTCTTTAAACATCTAGGGCTGACGATGCGTGCCTTTACCGACTACTCTGATCCAAACCTAGCCGCCGTGGAGCTAGACCTGCATTATGAAGGGCGCGATGAAAACGGGGTACAACAGCAAAAGGATGCTACCTTTACTTTCACGACGCCTGAGCCGCAAAGTTGGAATCCAAGCTTGATTGGCAGCACGCGCGATTACCAGTCGCGCTACCGGGCCATCTTCAAAAATCATGATGCGGGCTCGTTCAGTGAGTGGGCACCTCAAAGCTCCTCGGCGTTGAATGTGGCGCTGCCGGCACCCGGCCGTGTCACGGTCGATGTGCTGGCGGGCGATATCGACTGGAATAATCTTGTTGACCGCGTCCAGGTAACGCTGGCTTATGAAGACGCTAGCCGCCATATCGCGCGGGAAGAGGCCGTGGTGCTGCTGGGCGCTACGGCACTGCAGGGCCATTATGAGCGTTTGATCTATGACGTCTGGCGTAACCCGGTCGAGTACAAAGTACGCTTCGATCTCAAAAGTGGCGAGGTGCTTGATGATGGTATGTGGCAGCCGACCGTTAACCGCCAGATCGTTATCAATCAGCCTTTTGTTAGTGTCCTGCGGGTTAGCCTACTACCGGCCGGCGACGGCTGGGATACGGTCGTGCAGGCGATTGTTGATCTGCGCTACAGTGACCCGGCCAACAAGTATGTGGTCCCAGACAGCCTGTCCCTCCATAGCCAATCCGAGTTCAAGCAATGGACGGTCGTGCTTAAGGACAAAACGAAGCGTGATTTCTCCTACAAAGTGACCACGAGCTTTAAAGACGGTCGCCTCGAAACACAAGATTGGCAACCATCTAGCGCCGAAACGCTACCGATCATCGCCAAGCTGCATGCCATGCTCAAGGTACAGGTCATTCCGACCAACCTCGACTTTAGCACAGCACCGATCACCAGTGTGACCTTCCACTATAAGGCTGCCGGAGTTGACACAAGCGAAACACTGGTCTTTCACGATAAAGCGCCCCAGACTTGGATGGTTGCGACGCCCGATGGCGCACCGCATGACTATACCTATCAGGTCACGCACCATCCGGCCGACGGTGACCCCGTGGTTATGACCGAAGTCCATGAGCATGACACCGCTGTGATTCTGATGCCGTACCGGCCGCCCAAGGCGGGCAAGCTGAGCGTTGACGTTATGGCGGTGCTGGTCGACTTCGGCGAGGATCCACTGGTCACCGTTGATCTGCGATATGACGACGACGCAAACCAAGTCCATGAGGTTGGCTCATTGGCGTTTACGGATAAAAAAACGCAAAGCTGGCTGATCGACGTTAAGGACGTTAATCATAAGCAGTACGGTTACCAGATCACCTATCACCCGGTAAATGATCTGGCAGCGCATAGCACGCCGCTGCAATTCCAAGAGATCCCGCGGATCATTATTCCAAAATCATAACGAACCTTTAACCATAAGAGGAGATCACTCATGCTCAAGGTGCCGGCTTACGCCTACTTCCCCGACCAGCACGTCACGGCCTTTCAGGACGACTCAATGTGGTGGAAGTTCTATCTCATCCCTGACTTTCCTTCGATCCGGCGCGATCAAAACGGGAATCCTGTCTTTCTGCTGATCAAGTATGCCTTCAGCGACGAGGATCGGGCGAAGGACGCAAAGCTGCCGGTTGGTGGGGGCTACCTCAACTTTGATGTTGAGTTAGCCGTTTCCCCTGCCGATCTGGAAGCCGTCAAAAAGCAGTTGCAGGAGTTTGTGAAGCAGGACTGGCAGAAACTGAAGGATGCTGCGGATGGCGGCGGCAAAGATGTGCGTGGCTTTACCCTGAGTTCATGGCACTATCTTGGCGACAAGAAGCAGACCACCTCGCTAGGGGTCGACGACGTCTTGCTTGGTCTCGATCCCGCAGGGCCGCTGGCACCTCCCGGCGATAAGCCGCCACTGGTAGTCATCGACTATCCCACCTGGACCAAAGGCACGTTCAAGGTGCTAGCTCCACAAAGTGCGGGGCTGATCAGCAACCGGGTCGCGGAAGGGCCGGCCTCGCTGGTGGGCGATAATGTCGCCGCCGCGAACATGGACCTGACCGACGCGGGTGCCACCTTTATGCAAAAAACGCTGGTTGATCCGTCGGGCGCGGGTGGTACCGATCTGACGCCGATCCAGGTGGTCTATGATCTCAAGTTTAAAGCGCGCCTACCACCGGTGCGGCTGCATATCACCGCCGACACGCGCAACCTGTATATGGCTCTGCGCGAGGTTGATCATCAAGTCGATCATAGCGATGGCTGCGATGGCGGCGATACCACCGGTATGCGCCAGTATGAGACGCAGATGGCGATGGCGATTCAATCAGGCTTGATCAACGTCCAGTTCGACACGGGCTTCCTCGATCTCAAAGACGATTTTATGAAGAGCCTGCAAGAGATGGCGCAGCAGATCGTCGGCCAGATGATCAAGAACACTTTCTATGACAAAAGCCAGAGCGGCCAGCCGGGGCAGCCGGCGGACCCCAACAAGCCCAACGCTGATGACCCGGCCACCAAGTTCCAGGATAGCGATATCAACCGTTACTCGCTCAAGCAAGTCTCGAACTTCTCGTCGATGCACTTTGAATACAATGAGACGCTCGCCAGTTCGACCGACTGGTCGATTGCGCCGCAGGCCACCATGCAAACCTTCTTCGCGGGCATGAGTGCTGAGCAACTAAAGCACTTCGTGCGGGTGGTCAACCTGGATGACGACTTCTTTAAGACGCTTGGCTTGACCGTGACGGCGTTCGCGGCATTTGACAAGGAGCCGATCGCCTTTATCGAAGTCCAGATGCGCTATACCGGTCGTGACCAGAACAACCAGGATGTCGAGAAGGTGCAGACCTTCACCTTTACCAAAGACAAGAAGACAGATACGTGGGATCCGACCCTGATCAATGGTAAGCGTGAGTATGAGTATCGCTGGCGGGTGGGCTTCGACGGCCATACGCCGGGTGATTTTAGCGACTGGCAGGCAGATACCACGCCGAACCTCAACATCGCGATCGAGAATCCCGGCAAAATCAGCATCGATGTCCAGTCCGGCAATATTGATTGGAACCAGACGGTGGACCAGGTGCAGGTCGAACTGAGCTATGCCGATCCCAGCAATAATATCGAGGAGCAGGACGCGACCTTTATCCTCAAGGATGGCGCACTGACTCAGAAATACGAACGGTATATCTATACCAAATGGAACAAACCGGCTCGCTACCGCACGCACTTCTTTCTCAAGAGCGGCGCGCAGATCGACAGTGATTGGACCGATACTGTTAATCGTGATCTGTTGATTAACGAGCCCTTTTTCGACAAGCTGGATGTCTCGCTGGTGCCGGCCGGCAACTGGGCGGGCGTGGTGCAGACCGTGGTTAGTGTTCGTTATACCGATGAAGCCCATAGCTACCACATCGAAAAGCCGTGGCTGCTCAAAAAGGCCGATGAGTATAAGGACTGGCTGGTCGTGCTGCGTGACCCGAACCTGCGCAAGTTCCAGTACAAGGTACTCACGACCTTCCAGGATGGTCATTTTAGCGAAACGAACTGGCTTAACGCCGATGGTGATCAAGCGCTGCCGGTGATTGTACAACAGCAACCGCTCTTGCTGGTCAAGCTACTACCAAGCTTGATTGACTTTAAAGTTACGCCGGTGGTCGAGGTCACGCTGCATTATGACGATGTCAAGAACAATCTGCATAACGTTGAGACCTTTACGTTTACCGGCACGGATATCCAGACATGGAGCCTGCCGATCAAGGATGACACTCTCCATAGCTACCGGTACCAGATTACCTACCACCAGGCCGATGGTCATAACGTGCCGGTGGCCGAGGCAACCATGGATGAAACGTCGCTGGTTATTCCCAAGCTGGTCGTCCCAGAGGTCGCGGTCACCATGCTGCCGAAGCTGGTCGCCTTCGCCGAAACGCCGGTGGTCGAGGTCAATATCGAGTACCAGGACCCCAAAAACCATATTAATGATGTCGAGACCTTCGAGTTCACCGATGCGACCAACCAAAGCTACCGGCTGCAGGTTAAGCCCGACTCGCCGTTGCAGTATCAAATCGGCGTTACCTATTACTTAGCGGATGGTAAAAAGGTCGATGTAGCGCCGATACCGCTCGACAAGAAGCAGATCGTTATCCCGCGCTACTTGCCGGCAGCGACGTAGAGGGAGACGCGACATTATGATCTTTCTCAATCCACCCTACTACCTGATCGAAGGCGTGACCCTCTGCGGCGACTATAACGATCCGCGCCAGTTTTATTATTTTCCGAACCGCCCGCGGCTGGCGGTTGACGAACAAGGTCGCCCGGCGATTCGGTTTCTGATCTTCAAAGCAGACCTACAGAACGCACCGGCAGGCCAGCAAGACGCGACGGGCTTTCTGGTCTTCGATACCAGCCTGGCGTGGCCCGACGAGACGCTCAAAAAGGTGGCCACGAAGATTCAATCCGACCTACAACTGAGCGATCCGCCGCGTCTGTCACCGCTGCTTTATAAGAGCGGCACCGTACGAGTGATGTTTCTGGATCGGGCTACGCAAGCGCCAGCCGCGACGCCGCCGAAGGCGGGCGGTGCGCAAGCGCCCGATCCGACGATCAACATTGCCCCGGCTGACGAGCGCTGGGTGCCAGTGCTAGAAGCCAGCGGTGTGCCGTCACTGTATGGTGAGAATCGCGCCATCTTTAGTGCGATGCTCACCAAGGAGGCGACGCAGCTGTTGTTTGGAGCTTTCGAGGGCTTTATGCCGGCGGGGGTTGTTTATGACCTTAGCTTCGTGGGCATGCAAAGGGCCTTTAACGTCCACGCCGATGTGGACTGGCAGCAGGCCTACCATTATGTCGATGAACGCTATGCCGCTAACTTCATCTTTGTATCGGTCGACACTGAAAAAATCGTGGCCGATCTGGTAGAGAAGAAGATCATTAAGTTCACCGCATCGCTCGAAGGCGTGGGCGACGAAAGCATGCAAGGCGAGTTCAACGCCGTGCGCAAAGAAATCGAGGATTTTGTCCTGGATAAATTCTTTAAACCGGCGGTCAATCCCGATCAACGTAACACGGGACCAAGTACCGGTGACCAGATCGTTAGTACGGCGCAGCAATTACGCAACGCGATTGTGGCCTGGCCCAGCGTGGGCTACTCGCGCGTGCAGCTGGATACCTCCGAAATACGGACGCTAGATATCGATTACACCATTGCCCGGGCCGTTGAACGGCACATCGCACCGCAGGCGCATTTGAGTCTCTTCTTTCAGGATTACAATCTCACGCGCGAGCAGGTCGTTACCGTCGTTAATGGCGACGACGACCTGTGGCGCACCGTTGAGTTCGATGTTTCCGTCGCCGCCGACTTCGACAAAGAAGGTATCGCGGCGGTCACCGTTGATATTGTGTATGGTCCGCCCGCAGCGGCGGGGAGCAGCAGCAGTGCGCCGACGTGGTCGGCTAATCTTGACAAACAAACCCCGCGGATCAAGCGCAAAGCCTGGTACGACCCTGCGACCGGTAATCAATTCCAGTACCGTTTCGCCGTCATCTTCGCGCCTGCCGGACTACCGGGGGAGGGCTTGACGCTGACGAGTGAGTGGCGGACCAGCCAGGGTAGCGTGCTGGTCATCACACCCGATGAGCTGTTCCATATACGCTCGATTGAGCCGACCTTGCAGCGCAACTTTCCATCGGACCATTTCACGCAAGTGCTGGCCCATCTGCAGTACAAAGATCCCGACACCAGTTGGAGCTGGGCCAAGGATTTGCTGCTCGATAAAGATACGACCCACTCGCCTGTGTCCTTCCGGCTGCGTCATGGTGCGCCCGACAACGTGGATTATCGCCTGTCATTTTTGCGTACCGGGGCACAAGCCGTGGAAGGCACCTGGCAAACAACGACGAGCGACCTGATTCTGGTTGAAGACCCGCTGCATGGTGGTTCACTAGATGTGCAAGTGCTGGTGACGGGTGATCGAACGAAAATCGCGAACCTGATTGTTGATCTCAAGTACGATGATCCGGACAACGTGATCCACGAAAACACATCGCTCGTTTTTGCGCCGGATACCATCGCCAAGGGACAAAGCTGGCATATGAATCTTTCGGATCCTGCTAAGCGGCGCTACCAGTATAACCAGACAGTGATTTACGCCGATGGCAGCGCATCGCCGCCAACAGGATGGGTCACGACCGACAAAACGACACTGTTGGTGGGTGATGTATATGCCAGACTCATGGAGGTGCAACCCTCGCTGGTAGGACCGCCACTCGTCAACCACAATCTCGCCTCGATCACGCTGAAGCTGCATTATAGTGATGCGGCCAATGCGGTCAGCGTGGACAACGAGATGACCTTTGCTCAGCCGGGTAATGGCGAGGCCTGGCGCGTCCAACTCAAAGATCCATCCGCCCGCGACTATAGCTACCAAGTTGTGTATACCTTGGCGACCGGTTTTGAGCAGAGCTTGGGGCCGATCGCGGCCCGCGATACCTTTCTGGTCATCTCTTCGATTCCACCCAGGAGCTAGCGCCATGGAGACGGGAAGCCCAACTACCACGGAGCGTCGGCCGGCGGACGACGGGGCCGGCGACGGGTTGGAAGAGCTGCTCTTTCACGCGGCGCTACTAGCCGGTCATGGAGCTGCCGCCCGCTCCCTCGCCGCCGCGGCAGTGCGTGGCGACGCTCCTGAGGGAACGGCGGCCGCCGGAGTACGCACCTGTATCGATGGCGGCCATCCCGCGATGCTGTCGGTGCTGGCACCGGCGCAGCGCGCGCTGCGGTTGCTCCAGCCGGTAGCGACAGCGCCTGATGGTGCGCTTGATCGGGTCTGCTGGCAGCGCACCAATTACGCCGGTGCAGCGCCGGCCGAACAGTGGCTGACGGAGAGCTTTCGCAGGGGGAGCGACGCAGGCTGGGGAGAGGCATTGTTGCTGGCGCAGGCGCTCAAGCATGAGGAATCTTTTCGCCGGTTCCATGCAGCGGTCGGCGCGTATGGCCGTATTTTTCAGTTGTCGCGGCGGCTGGGCGGGCCACCCCAGGGCTGGGTCATGTGGCAGCTTGAGCATGAGTGCTCGCCCGCAGCAGTATTGGCAGCCTGCGGGCATGCTGCAGCGTGGGAGCAGGCTGCTCCACTCATTACGAGTCTGCTGGACGGCCCCGCTGCCAGCGGCGGACCCTGGAGCATCGCGTGGATGCCAGGCGAGGAGCATGACCGCTTGCGGCTCGGTACCACGCGTTGGGCTTGGCAGTACGAGGACGCGGACAAGCATCGCCGATTTGCCCAGGTCTGCGACCAATTGGGCGGCGATGGTCGCTTTGCGCAGGCGCTCTACCGGCTGCTCTTGGGCGTTCGTTCGGCAAACTCATTCCGTTCGATCGGCCGAGCCTTTGAGATCGAGCTTGTCGATGATCGGGTGCAGGCAGTGGAATGGTATCTCGCGCTGCCCCAGTTGAAAGCTCCACATCGAGCAAAAGGTTCATCAAAGGAAAGCATTCATGTTGTATCTTGACTCACCCATCGGCCCGATCGAGGGGCTGACCATCTGGCGGGATCATCAAGACCAAAGCCTGTTCTACTACATCTCGGAGCGTCCGCGTTTGGCGCGCAACGACGGCGTGGCCGAGTTCGTGTTTCTCAAGTACAAGCGGGACATTACGGATAATCCGGCCTTCGATCCCGCTACCAAACAGGCGCTGGGTGGCGGTTTTCTCGCTTTCACAGTCGATCTCGGGGTTGACGACGATAAGTTGAACACGGTTAAGCAAAAGCTTGGCGAGTTCTCGCAGGGCGGCGACGTCAACCTGACACCGGTGCAGTTCCGCAAGGGCTCCGTGCGCTTATCGATTACCAAAGATGCGACCGCCGCGCCGGGCGCGCCGCCGAGCCAACCGGCCGGCCTAAGCTTTTTCGAAGAAGTCTATGGTACGAGTATGCCCTCGCTCTTCGGCTTCAATCGGGCAACCTTCTCGCTGGTGCTTTCGCAAGAGGGTGCGACGCTCTTCGAAGCTGCCCTGAAGGCGGGCATCAGCCCAATAGGCGTGATCTACGATCTGGAGTTTCTCGGCCTGCGTCCGGCCTTCAACGTTCACGTCACGGCCGAAGATCATCGCATTTATAGCGATCTCGAAATGCAGTTTGGCGCGCGGGGCCAAATTTATGCAGTCTCGATCGCTGCCGAGGTTGATCTTGCCTTTCAGAAACTACGTGAGAGCGGGGCCGTTAAGGTCGAAATCCTTAATTTTACCGACGACGATAGTATCCGCAAGCAGGCCGACGCGGCCTTCGATTGGATTAAACAGGATCTGGCCCATGATTTTTTCAACGTGGCCATGGAGCCACCGAGCTTTATGAAGCCGGGTGGCGGCACAGCGGGTGGGGGAGGAACCAGTATCGGTCTGCCGGGTGGTGGCAGTGTCAACGTGCCGGGCGGTGGCAGCGTCAAATTGCCAGGCGGTGGCAGCGTTAACTTACCGGGTGGGTCGGGTAGCCATCCGGTGACGAATCCGCCGGCAGGAGGTCCCACCTCGCCTGGCCAGACGGCAACGGGAGGAGGCAAGCAGGTGACCGGGCCAAACCCGCCCACTACTCAACCTGGTGGCCCCGGCGCGACTACACCGCCCGTCAATTTGCCTGCCACTCAGACCGGCGCGGGAGCAGCAGCTGCGAGTGTGCCACCGCCAGCCGGACCTGCAGCACCACCTGCGAACGTGACACCACCTGCCGGACCTGCAGCACCAGTCGTGAGCGGACCACCGGCACCCGTGACCCCCCCCCATCCGGTGACAGGACCGGGTGCTGCCCCGCCGCCACCTGCCAAAACGGGCGGCGCGACACCGCCCCCGTCCGGCGGCGCAGGCGGGGGGGGGGCGGGCAACAAACCGCCGGGTGGCACAAATCCCTTATCACCGTTTGCCATCGGCTTCACACTCAAATCGATCAATCAAGACAGTCTCAAGACACGGGAGTTTACGCTTTCTGAGCAGGCTGCCGTTGCGCGGCAAGTCGCACCGCAAGGACTGTTCACGACCATGACGGACGGGCTTGATCTGCCGATCAAAGAGGTGAGCCTCGACGACGACTTCTTCACACGGCTGATCGGCACGATCTCACTAACGAGTGATATGGCGGTCAGCGGCATCGACGATGTTACGGTCAATGTGCAGTATCCGGGGACAGCCGTTGGCACTGAAGAGGAGAAGCCGATCGGTGGCAAGCTCTTTACGCCGACCGATCTCACGGCCCTGACCTTTAATAGCTGGCTGAACGACCGCAAAGAGCTTAGCTACCGCTACAAGATGGACATCAACTTCCGGGCGGACTCGCCGTGGGCCGGCAAAGGGCCACATGTAGGGAGTGAATGGATCGTTTCCCAAGCGCGCCAACTTGCGCTTGACCCGCTCGACCATATCGCACTCTTCGATATCGAAATCGCCAGCGGCGCGCTTGATGCGACATTGATTAGCCAGGTCCAGGTCGAAATCATTTATGATGATCCCACCAACACGTTTCATCTAGAGAAGACCTTTCTGTTGAAGCCCGGCGACCCGAGTCAGCACTGGAAGTTGCGCCTGTCTGATCCCGATCATAAAAGCTATCAGTACCGCGTGACTTATTTTTTCCAGGAGAATCTCCAGTTCAAAAGCGACTGGATCACCACCGAAAATCCCGCGCTGGTCGTCAATAGTCCATTCAAGGGTTTGCTGACCGTGCGGCTCGTGCCGCTGCTCAATCCCGATGAACTCCTCGAAGCGGATGTGACCGTCAGCTACCGCGACGCTAAGACGGGCTATAGCCACCAGTTGCAGAAGGTGTTTACGCCCACCGATCTGAAGAGCCAAGCTCTGACAATCCCCACGCTCGCGCCTAACCCGACGGACTACAGCTATGAGGTCACGGTCGTGCGGGCTGACGGTTCGGTCTTTGGGCCAACGACGCTCGCCGGTACGTCACCGGTCGCCGTCATTTCGGACGGGGCCGGCACGACGCACCGCATTAAGGTTATGCTGCTCGGCACCGATCTGGCAGCGGCCGGCCTAGTAGCCCTCAAAGTCGATGCCACCGGCCCGGGCAATCAGCCCGACAGTGACACCGTACTATTCACGCCCAGCCAGTCGGAGGCCAAGCTCCTGTCGCTGGTCCAAGCCGGTGCTACTAGCACCTTTACCTAT
>JBBRHB010000026.1:0-16473 GCA_038223355.1 Chloroflexales bacterium | reverse complement strand
AGGACACCACCCCTGTTGCAGTGTTGTGACAATGTCATCAACGAATGGCCCGTCGCTTACAATCATCGCTAGCATCGGCAGTAACCGAGCGCCTGTTTGTACTACAGCTTGGGGCCGCAAATCATACGCCCGCAGATCCTGGCTCCCGATCACCGGTAGCAGCGTCAGTAACCGCTCGACCGGCAGCAAATCGCGTACATGACCCTGCACTGCTTGCACGGCTGGCGTTGGCGCTGCCCCCCCAACCAACGCCGCCGCGCCCTCCCCATCCCCCGTCCACAGCAAACTGGCGACATACTCAATCGACTGCTCTTTCGCCAGTTCAATGGCATCCCGCCCCCGGTCATACAGCCGTCCATCCTCAATCAACGTAATCGCCGAGTCCATGACCGGCGCGCCCCACTGTAGCGCCGTCTCAATCAGCTTGGCCGGGCTCCGCCGCGCCTCCTGGCGTGCCTTGAGCTTTTCTACATCCTCTCGCGCATACCGTCGCATGCGCTGTTTACTATCCCCACAATGCGAATGAAGCAGTCCGCGACTCACATATGTATACAGCGTCGGCAATGTGATCCCCAGTTCCGCTGCCGCCTCGCGCGCCGAAAGAAAGCTGCCTCTGGCCATACCTCTGTTCCTCCGGCCCCATCATATAGTATATTGATTGAATAATCAATATTGACAACGTTTGTCAACAAGTCTATATTTATATGCATATACGAGGAGCATAGCGATGCCCGATCTCATAGATGCTAATCCAGGCCTGGAAGGTGTAGTCGCCGCCGACACGCGCTTAAGTAGTGTCGATGGCCAGCGCGGCGAGCTTCTGATTGCCGGCTTTCCTGTCGAAGCTCTCGCCCCCATAGCCTCATTTGAGGAAACCGTCTACCTGTTATGGCACGATACCCTACCCAATACTGCCCAGCTAGCCGCCTTTCGCCACGAGCTGCAAGCCGCTCGTGCGCTACCATCTGCGACCCTCCAACTCCTACGTGCCGCCGCCGAGCAGCAGGTCCCGCCCATGGATCTGCTGCGTATGGCTGCCAGCACCCTCAGCTTACCCGCCGCTGACGTGGTCGTCTCGGATGATGAATCCGCAGCTACAGCCATTGTCGCCCGTTTCCCCACCATCATTGCCGCCTACTGGCGGCTCATGCATGGCGACTCGCCGGTCGATCCCGATCCGCACCTAGATCATGCCGCCAATTTCTTATATATGCTCACCGGCGAAGTGCCCCATCCTGAGCGTGCGCGCGGCCTAGAGACCTATTTTAACACGGTCATCGATCATGGCTTGAACGCTTCAACCTTCACCGCGCGCGTGATTATTGCCACCGGCTCCGACCTCGTATCGGCCGTAACCGGTGCCATCGGCGCGCTCAAAGGGCCGCTGCATGGTGGTGCACCCGGCCCCGCGCTCGACATGGTTTTCGAAATCGGGAACGTCACCGACATCGACCCCATCTTGCGCCAGCGGCTGGCAGCCGGCGAACGCCTCATGGGCTTCGGCCACCGCATCTATCGTGTCCGCGACCCCCGCGCCGATGTCCTGGCCGTAGCTGCCGAGCAGATGTATCATGCTGCCGGCGACATGCAGCTATATTCCCTGGCCAAATCTGTCGAAGAGCGTGCCGTCGCCTTGTTGGCGGAGCACAAGCCCGGTCGCAACCTCCAGACCAACGTCGAGTTTTATACCGCCCTCTTGCTCCATGGCCTGGGCCTCCCCACCGAACTTTTCACCCCCACCTTCGCCATCAGCCGAGCCGCCGGCTGGATCGCCCACTGTTTTGAACAGCAGGCGATCCATCGCATCATCCGCCCGCAATCCATCTACCATGGCCCCCGTGACCGCCCGTGGGTGCCATTGGCGGAGCGTTAATGGACGGTAAGGGCCAAGGTGACTACTGTACCTTGGCCGGGTACACTCTCCGCGCTAAGTGTCCCGCCCACGACTGCCATCATCGTGCTATGGAGCATGAAGCCCTGGCCGCTACCACTCGCTGTTGTGCTTGCTCCCCACCCGACGCCGTCATCCCGAATCACGATTTCCCAAGTTTCGGGATGACGCACGCAAATCCATAGCTGCAGTGCCCGAACTGGATCACTGCCCCGACCATGCTGCGCCGCATTGCGTACCGCTTCCCGCGCGGCATAGAAGACGACCTCGGCGGTGAGCGGTGCCAGCCTCTTAAAAACCGCTTCATCTTCCGGCTCGACCTGCCAAATAACGCTATCGAAGGCACTCCCCAGTTCTCGGTCGATTGCCTGCCGTAGCGCGCCCACCACTCCCAGGTGTGCGACCTCGGCTGCGGCAGTTGGCGGCAGGGCCTGGAGCAATTGGGCGATCTCCCGATGCAGTGTACCAAGCTGTCGCACAGTTCCATCCGCGGTCGCCGTTGTGCACGGCCCAGCACTCAGTTCGAGCATGATCGTGTGCAGTTGCGGCAGGACATCATCATGCAGCACACGCCGGGTGCGCCGGTCAAGCAGTTGTGTTTCGGCCAAACGTGTACGCTGCAAGCGCATTAACCGCCGTGCCATCTCCGCACTGGCTTCGGTATCCACCAGCCGCTCACCCGTCATCCGCGCGATATCGATCGCTTCCTGCGTATATAACCCCCCATCGGATCTCGGCCCCAGCAGCAGCACTCCCACCAAGCCGCGTTCGCTCCACAGCGGTACCGCCCAGATCGCCCCGCCATGCGCCTGCGGCTCAAGTGGAATACACCTTATCTCCGGCCTAGCAAAGCGCTGCATCACGTCGGTCACAGTCGGCAGCGACGCTACGGGCGGGTAGGCAAAGCCACTGCCGAGCAGCGGCCCGAGCGAACCCAGCGGCAGAAGGTATACCCGTTCGGCATCGAGCACATCTTCACACAACGCCCGCAGTGGTGAGGCTCCATCGTCATATGGGGTTGCCGTTGGCTGGATCAGTTGCTCATACATCCGCTGGCTCCGGATCCATGGTCGCAGCCGCTGCATGCCACGTTCGTATTCGTCATAGGCTTGCTGGCTCAACAGCGCGTAAAAGAGCGTGATAACGACCGTCGCCAGCGCTAGATAGTAGATCGGATCGATCTGGAGCGGCAGCTTCACGATGACTGCCAGCAGACCACCATAGCCGCCAGCTAATACCAACATCCGCCGCCAGTGAATCAAAAGACCGCCCCGCGGCAACGCTTTACCGGTAAAGATTTCGTATCGCACGATCGCTTGCCCCGTCAGCACGACCGTGATCGTAACGAGGCTTGAGATCAGCAGATCAAAGCTCATGATCGCCTCGTCACCGGTCCTGTTCAGCGGGTTGAGCCCTGACCATGGTGTCCAGCCAACCATCGCGAAAATGAAAGTCAGGCTGATCCCCAAAAGTACCAGTGCTGAAGCAGTTAACCAAGGTCGCGCCCGCTGCCGCGCCAGATCACCCATCAAGCGTTCCGAGGCCTCCGGCTGCCGCAAGGCCAGCAGTGTCAGCCCAATGCAGGCGCTACTAAAGATCGGATTCACGGCCAAAATAATGGCATCCCCACGGGACAGTTCCGCCTGTCTGCTTGCCAACTGTCCTGCACCGTGCAGACCCAGCCCAATTACGGCACCGGTGGTTGCCACCTTGAGCAAGAATCGTTGTCGTGGCAGGCGCAGAACGCCTGTATACGCCACCGTGACCGCATACCAGATATAAGGCGCGCCCAGTACGGGTAACGCTCCAACCTGCCACCACCACTGCAGGTCATTCGCCCACGCCGCCGTGCTCCGCCCGATGACCGTCGAATGCCCCGCATACAACAGCCCCCCGAGCACCATGCTGCCACCGGTCGCCACCGTGACCCAGCTACGGCGTTCCGCGTTCAGCAGCACCGCTAGGCCTAGCCATAACAAGCTGATAGTGTTAAACAAGGAGAGTGCGATCAGTGCCCAGTTGAGGAGCAGGTTCACGCTTTGAAGGGTATCCACTCGCTCCGGCTGTCCAGAACATACGCCGTGCCGTCCGCGTCCCACATCATGAGCCGCCCTGCATGCACGATTAAAGCAGCGCGGGTCCGCGCAATTTTTTCATCGGTGGCGCTGTCATTCAACCCCCAAGCGGTATAGATCTGCCCGTTCGTCCTACTGATCGTCCGCTTGTCTCGAAAGCCCATGCGCGCGGCGATCTGCTCGTTGCTCAGCCCCGCCGCCAGCATCTTGGCGACCTCTCGCTCGTTGGGCTCTAACAAGGCCAGCGGCGATTGTTCGTCTTTCACCCGCACCTCTTGGACGCGCGCTTCGATCTCGGGATCAATAAAACTCCGACCTGCAACGGCATTCTGCAGCAGCGGCACAATCATCTGCGGCAGCAGGTAATTCGACTTCCGCACATACCCATAATGACTCAAAATGCCCGAATGCCGGAAGCTGCGGTAATACGTGTCGTCATCCTGGATCGAGTAGAAGACCACTGGCAAGCGCGGCCACTCCCGCCGCATGGCCACCGCCGCCTCAATGCCATTTATCTCTGGTGCCAATTGCACATCCATCAGCACCACCTCTGGTGGCTGCTCCCAGCAAGCGGCAAGCGCCGCTTCACCGCTGTCGCAGCTTGCCACGACCTGCACTGCTCCCGTCGATGCGAGTCCGGCAGCCAACGCGGGACGGAGCTTGGCATTGTCTTCCACCAACAGCAGCTTGAGCATAAACGAGGCACCTCCACTTCGATTATGACCACCATGTCAAGCACCTGAGTTCAGTGCGTGCATGAAGATTGCTAGGTCTTAGCTATATGTTACAGCACACGTGGTTAGATCTACTATGGTTCATTTGAAATCGGCGCGTCATGAGGCTATGAGGCGACAGCGCTATTGGCTCTGGATGGTCGGTATCAGCCTAGCTGCACTGCTGAGCCTCGCGCTTAAATTGTGGCTTGCGTACACGACGATCGGCACCAATGATGTGACTGCCTGGCAGCGATTTGCCAGTACGGCCCAGCAATTCGGCGGCGCTGCACTCTATCGCCGCGAAGCGCTCTTCAATCACCCCCCGTTCATGGTCCATGTGCTCCTCCTGCAGATCTATCTCACACAACACACTGGCCTCCCCTTTCCCTTTTGGTTGCGTCTGCCTGCCATCCTCGCTGATCTTGGCACTGCCATCCTGGTCTGGAAGACCCTAACACCCTCGCTGGAGCAACGAGGGCGCCTCGCGGCACTGCTGCTATTAGCGCTTGCCCCACCACTAATAATGGTTTCAGGCTTTCACGGCAATACCGATCCTGCCATGATTTGCTTCGTCGTGCTCGCCGTCTATCTCCTGGAGCGCCGCGCCGCAGTCATCCCGGCAGGAATTGCCTTGGCCATCGCACTCAGTATTAAGATAGTGCCGGTTATCTTTATCCCGGCCATAGTCTTCTACCTATCGACCAGGCGTGCACGGCTCATGTTTTGCATTGTGACTGCGGCAGTGTGGTGTGTTGGGGCACTGCCCTACCTCTTCCAAGTGCCTCAGCTGATCATACGCCAGGTCTTCGCTTACGGGGGCAATTACGGGCAGTGGGGCATCTCCCGGCTCGTAGTCCTTCGAGCGGTATATGCAGATCCATTCACGACATGGCGTGAATTGCAGCAGGGACCGTACGCTACTATTGGACGGCTTGTCATCTTGGTAAGCATCGTGGCTGCTACCGCGTGGATGAACCGCTCAACGCTCCGGAAACCATCACTGTTTGTCCAATGTGGTCTCGTAGCTTTTCTATTCTTAGCTCTCAGCCCGGCCTTCGGTGTGCAATACCTTGCCTGGCTCATGCCCTGGATCATCGCACTCGGCTTTCGTGCGACGCTTGTGCTCTATACCATAAGCAGCATATTCCTCTTCCAGGTTTATACCTTCTGGTCCGGTGGCCTCCCCTGGTACTTTGCTAACTCACCATCTTTCGGCTGGCGCGGGATGATCATTGTATTCGAGCTCCTCTGCTGGACCTGCGTTGTGTTGCTTCTCGGCTGCTACTGTGCCATCGTCCAGAAGATGCAGCAAGCTCCCGCGCGAGACGTCCCTCTCGCGGAGCACACACTCGACTATATGTCGCAATAGAGAACCTGTTGTTATACGCCCTCGCCACAATTGCCAGCCGTACAAATGTAGGGCCCAGGCTTGCCCCTGGTCTGGGCACCCGCAGGTGCCCAATCCCTTCCCTCCTCTCCATCCTGTCCCGAAATCGCGCTTGACAAAGCGCTATCACTACCCTTATAGTGCCAATCCATATCAGGTGCTCTCCTCCTTTCCACTGGAAAGCTTTGACAGGGCGTTAACCGCACCGCTGGCGGATACCACTAATAGCCAATGGAAGGACAGCGCGTGGAGGATTGGCGTGAGTGACGATCTCATCCTGCAGGGACACGATGCTCCCGTGATATCGCGACGAGTGCAGCCCATGCTTCGCGATAGTCGCATCTTCGCGGTCATCGTGCTCATCGTGGTGATCATTGTGCTCTGGGAAGGTGCCAAGCTCCTCTTTCATCTACCCGACCGCAAGCTGCCCCACATCGGCTCGATCCTGGGCGAATTTGCTAGCCGCACCCAGGGTGGGAGCGGCCCCTTCTGGGGTGTCCTTATGCTGAATAACGCTGCTGCGACGCTAGGCGAGGCGCTTACCGGTTTTATCCTGGGGGGCATCCTTGGCTGTCTCCTGGCCGTCGTCTTTACCGCATCGCCGTTACTCGAGCGTGGCCTGCTACCCTATGTTGTTGGCTCCCAGCTTGTTCCCATTCTGGCGGTCGCACCAATGGTGGTTATTGGCATGGGCCATTTGGGTGCCCCAGACTGGCTCTCCAAGGCGATCATCGCCGCCTATTTGACCTTCTTTCCCGTAACGATCGGCATGTCACGTGGACTACGCGCCGTACCACGTGACGCGCTTCCGTTAATGCGTTCCTATGCCGCAAGTGGTTTACAAATCTTCTGGAAGCTCCGGCTCCCGGCCTCGCTACCCTATTTATTCACGGCGCTTAAGATCTCTGCGACGGCCAGCATCATCGGCTCGATCATTGGTGAACTACCGGTAGGTGCGGCGCGTGGCATTGGTGTCGTCGTCGTCAACGCCGCCCAGTACTACAACTCGCGGCCCCAAAATTTGTGGGCCGCCGTCCTGGTGGCCAGCCTGCTCGGCCTCTGCTTCTATGGTGCTGTTGTGCTGGCCGAGCGGCTGATCGTCGGCCCGCAGGCCCAGGCGTGATCGTTCAGTTCGCCGCCTAAAATCAAATCCGCGTGTTGGGATCAGTTATGCAACGACAACCGCCAGTAATTGCCATCGATAATCTAACCAAAACCTATGACGGCAGAGCCGGTCAGGTTGTGGCGCTTTCGAATGTCTCGCTGGAGATTAGCCCTGGCGAATTCATCTCGTTGATCGGTCCATCCGGTTGTGGCAAATCGACTCTGATGCGCCTGATCGGTGACTTAACCCAACCCTCCACCGGTTCGATTACCATCAAAGGCAAAACGCCCACCCGTGCCCGCCAGGATCGCGATTATGGCATTGTCTTTCAAGCCCCGGTCTTATATGACTGGCGCACCGTCCAGCGCAACGTCGAATTACCCCTTGAAATCATGGGCCAGGGCCGCTCTGAGCGTGGTCGTCGCTCGGCGGAGATGCTGAAACTGGTCGGCTTATCAGAGTTCGATCAGGCCTACCCGCGTCAGCTCTCGGGCGGCATGCAACAGCGCGTCGCCATCGCGCGCGCCCTGGTTTTTGCTCCATCAATTCTCCTGATGGACGAGCCCTTCGGCGCCCTGGACGAACTCACGCGCGAACGTATGCAAGGCGAGTTGCTCGATATTTGGGCGCGCACTAATGCCACGGTCATTTTTGTAACCCACTCTATTCCCGAAGCTGTCTTTCTTTCGGATCGGGTCGTCGTCATGTCGCCCCGCCCCGGTCGTATCGAAGCGATCATTCCGATCGACTTGCCGCGACCGCGTGACACGCTCACCCGCGAAGACCCGCACTTCTTCGCGCTTGCTACTGAGGTTCGTGAGCGTCTACGCCATAGCTAGCCGGCATTGGGACGAAAACACCATGTATTGTGGGATTGGGGAGGCCTTATGGCTATTGCACAGGCGAACTTGAAGCACATGAGCCCTGCCGCGCGTGGGCGCGCCTTCGCATGGCGTTGGGGGCCCGCGCTTGCCACCTTGCTTCTCGTGCTCGTGCTCTGGGAGGCTGGCGTCCGGTTCTTCCACATCGCGATCTATCTGCTCCCACCGCCCAGCCTCATTGCCGCACGCTTGCTAGAACGCGGCACTTTTCTGCTGGGCATCGGCTTATATACCTTTGAGGAAGCCCTTTTCGGCTTCATCATTGGCTGTACCCTCGGCGCAGTCGTCGCCGTCCTCAGCGTCCGTTGGCGCTGGATCGCGCACGGCCTACTGCCCTTCGCCGTTGCCTCGAATGCTGTGCCGATCATCGCGCTCGCGCCCTTGGTCGGGATCTGGTTTGGCTCGACCACCCAGGTCTCCAAGATCGTCATCGTCGCGATCATGACTTTTTTCCCCACGTTGCTCAATACTCACCGCGGTCTCTTGTCGCCCGCACCGGAAGCGCTGGAATTAATGCATTCATACGCTGCGACATCAACGCAATCTTTTCTCAAGCTCCGAGTGCCTGCCGCTCTCCCTTTCCTTTTCAATGCCCTCAAAATTTCGGCAACGCTCAGTATCATTGGTGCTATTGTCAGCGAGTTCTTTGGCGGTCCGCTCAAGGCGCTCGGTGTCTACATAACGTCGCAGGCCGGTATCGGCCACTATGCCGAGGCGTGGGCAGCTATCGTGGTTGCCTGCGGTCTCGGCATCGCGTTTTATCTGGTAATCGTCGTGGCCGAGCGTCTGGTGATGCCTTGGCAGACCGCACATGAGGGCTAACTGTAACTTCGTTAGCAAGAAAGGAGCTTGGTTGGCGTAGCAGACGATCAGAACCCACTACTGTTTCGCTGGTTGATTATTGGTTCTTAAGGAGAAGAATGATGCAAGGACAGAAACGTTTCGCGGCCCTGCCCATCGTAGCCTTATTTGCGCTAGTGCTGGCTGCTTGTGGCCAAACCCCCGCGACAAGTAGTCCGGTGGCGACAGCCGTTGCCGGTAGCACTAACGTTGCAACGACGGCTCCGGCTGTGACTGCTGCCTCGACCGATGCTGCGACAATGGCTCCGGCCATGACCACTGCCGCGACTGCTTCGGCGACCGACGCTGTAACAATGGCTCCTGCCATGAGCGCTTCAGCTACAGATATGTCAGCGACGATGGCTCCCGCCATGACCTCGACCTCGACCTCGGGGGCAGCGGCATCCCCTCGCGGTCCTAAAGACAAAGTCACACTCCAACTGAAATGGGTGGCCCAAGGCCAATTTGCCGGCTACTATGCCGCCAAAGAATTAGGCTTCTATGATGCAGAAAACCTTGATGTGACGCTCCGTCCGGGTGGTCCCGACATTGTGCCGGAGCAAGTCGTCGCCGGTGGGCAGGCGCAGTTTGGGCTAGATTGGTTGCCCAGCCTGCTAAGTAATCGTGAGCAAGGTGTGCCGCTGGTCAATATCGCCCAGGTGGTTCAGCGCAGTGGTATGCGCGAGATCAGCTTCAAAGATAAAAATATCGCCTCTCCCACCGATCTGAAAGGCAAGAAGGTCGGCGTGTGGGTCGGCGGTAACGAGTTCGAACTCTATGCGACTCTGGCCAAGAACAACATCGATAAGGACAAGGATGTCTCAGTCGTTGCCCAGAAGTTTGATATGAATGCCTTCCTCGGCCGCGAGTTGGATGCCGCCTCGGCCATGACCTATAACGAGTATTATCAGGTCCTAGCTGCCGGCCATAAGCCCGAAGAGTTGAACGTCATCGACTTCAACAAAGAAGGTACCGCGATGCTCGAAGATGGCATCTTCACCACCGAGTCATTTCTACAGGATGCCAAGAACAAAGACATCGCCGCTCGTTTCTTACGAGCGTCGTTCAAAGGTTGGGACTTTTGCCGTGACAACTCAGCAGCTTGCGTCAAGATCGTGCTCAAGAATGACGCCAGTGGTGTCATGAAGGCCGACGCTCAGCAATGGCAGATCGACGAGATGAACAAGCTCATCTTTCCTCTGCCTAGCTGTGCCAAGAGTATCGGTTACATGTGCCCCGATGCTTTCAAGCAGACCGCCGACATCGCCCAGAAGTTTGGTGTGATCAAGAAGGCCCCGGACGCTGCTGCCTATACCCAGGAAATCTGGCAGTTGGCTAACGCCAATCCATAGCAGTCAAGCTGGTCGGCCAGGGTTCTTTTGCGCCGCTGACCGACCAGCTTTTCTTGATGTAGTAAATGGTAGTAAACGAGGAGTGCTCGATGCTCGACTTTGGTATTACCCTGAAGCTCGATACCAGCCCAGAGCGTGCGGTCGCACTAACGCGCCAGGCCGAGGCCGCCGGCTTTGGCTATGGTTGGGTCTTTGACTCGCATGTGCTCTGGCTCGAGCCTTATCCCATCTTAACCATGATGGCACTCAATACCACCCACATGCGTTTGGGAACGTGTGTGACAAACCCTGCCACACGTGATCCCACCGTGACTGCCAGCGCCTTGGCAACGCTCAATCTCATCTCGGGCAATCGCATGCAACTGGGCATCGGTCGCGGTGATAGCGCGCGGCGTGTGCTGGGCAAGAAACCGACGAGCTTGGCTCGCCTGGAAGAAGCCATTCGCATCATTAAAGATCTCGGCAACTGCCGTTCGACCGACTATGACGGCGAGCCGATCCGCTTTCCCTGGGCGCAAGGCAATCTCCCAGTCTGGTTCGCCGGCTATGGACCCAAGGCCTTGCACATGGCTGGCCGCCTGGCCGATGGTGTCATCCTGCAGTTTGCCGATCCCAATTTGATTAAGTGGTGTATGGGCTTTGTTTTTGAGGGCGCGCAGGCTGCCGGTCGTGACCCTGCCGCCATCCAAATCATGGCTGCCGCACCTGTTTGGGTCTCCGATGATTTGGCAGCAGCACGCGAGCAGGTGCGCTGGTTCCCGGCCCTGGTGTCAAACCATGTCATGGACTTGATCGCCCGCTATGATCCCGATGAGCTGCCACAGGAGCTGGTCGGCTACGTCCGTAACCGCACCGGCTACGATTACCTTCACCATGCCGATGTCGGCAGCAGTAACGGCCAGTTCGTTGACGACGACGTCGTTGATCGTTTCTGCATCATCGGACCGGTCGAGGAGCACAAACGCCGCCTGCAGGAGTTAGCTGCGCTGGGCGTTAATCAATTCAACATTTATCTCATGAGCGGCGACGAGGAAGCGACGCTGGATGTCTACGGTCGCGAGATCCTTCCGGCGTTGGCGTTAAGTGTTCAGCATTGAGGCTTGAGAGGAACTTGTTATGCGTACCTTGATTAAAGGTGGAACGGTCGTCACCGCCGCCGATATCTACCAGGCGGACGTGCTGATCGAAGACGAAAAAATTGTGACGATTGGTCATGGTCTGGTGGGCGATACGACAATTGATGCCACCGGCAAGTATGTGATCCCAGGTGGCATCGATGTCCATACCCACCTTGAAATGCCTTTCGGCGGTACCGTCTCTTCGGATGATTTTTTTACTGGCCATCGTGCTGCGGCGTTTGGCGGCACGACCATGCACATCGATTTCGCGATCCAGCCCAAAGGGGCGACATTGCGCGAGACCTTTGACATGTGGACGGCCAAGGCCCAAGGTAAAGCCGCCGTCGATTACGGCTTTCATATCGCGATCACCGACCTGCCTGATAACATCATGGCCGAGATTCCACAATGCGTCGAGTGGGGCGTCACCAGCCTGAAGCTATTCATGGCCTACAAAGGCTCGCTCATGGTCGACGATGCGACCCTCTTCCGTACTATGGAAATGGCGGCAGCCAACGGCCTGTTAATACTGGTCCATGCCGAGAATGGCGATGCCATCGATATTCTGGTTCATCAGGCTGAGGCTGCTGGTAATCTCGAGCCTAAATATCATGCCCTGACTCGTCCTGCAGCCCTGGAGGCCGAAGCAACCTACCGCGCGATCCGCCTCGCCGAAGTGGCCGGTGCGCCGCTCTATGTCGTGCATCTAACGAACATAGGTGCGCTCGAAGCGGTGCGCGGAGCCCGCGCCCGTGGTCAGTCAGTCTACGCCGAGACCTGCGTCCAGTATTTCTTCTTCACCAAAGACGACCTGGCCCGACCGGGCTTTGAGGGGGCCAAGTGGGTTTGCTCGCCACCCTTCCGCGAGAAAGACGACCAGCAGGCTTTGTGGCGCGGGGTCTTCGATGATTCGTTGCAGGTCATTTCAACCGATCATTGCCCCTTCTGGTTCGAAGGTGGTAAAGATGGCCGGACGCCCGGCAAGGAGTTAGGCCGCGACGACTTCGCCAAGATTCCCAACGGCTGCCCCGGCATCGAAGATCGCATGATGGTGCTCTATACTCAGGGCGTGCGCGCCGGCAAGTTCTCGATCAACCGCTGGGTTGAACTCTGCTGTACCAATCCGGCCAAGCTCTTTGGCATGTACCCCCAAAAAGGTACCCTTGCCCCCGGCAGCGATGCCGATATCGTCGTCTGGGACCCCGAGGCCGCCCATACCATCAGTGCCACGACCCAGCACCAACGCACCGATTACAATCTTTACGAGGGTATGCAAGTCACCGGCAAGCCCAGTGTTGTGTTGTCGCGTGGACGCATTCTGGTGCAGGATGGCGAATGGAAGGGCGAGCAGGGTGCCGGCAAGTTCGTCCATCGCAAGCAATGGGACAAGCGCAACGGCGCGTAGTACAGGGAGCTTTTCAATGACCGTCTCCGACCTTTCGCGGCAGGCTATTCTTGACCTTTCGCATGAAACAACGCTCTATGAGTGGACCGCCCAGAGCGTGATGAAGCCGCTCGTCGTTGATCACGCCTCCGGCATTTATTTTTGGGATGTTGACGGCAAACGCTACATGGATTTCAACTCGCAGCTCATGTGCGTCAACATTGGCCATGGAGATAAGCGCGTCATCGACGCCGTCAAAGCGCAGATGGACCAGCTTTGCTATGTTGCGCCCACCGTCGCCACGACCGCCATTCGTGCCGAGCTTGGCCGCCTGCTCAAGGAGATTACGCCTGGCAATTTGAGCAAAGCTTTCTTCACCAACGGCGGCGCCGAGGCAAATGAGAATGCGATCAAGATTGCCCGCATGTTCACGGGCCGCCACAAAATCATCGCACGCTATCGTTCCTACCATGGTGGGACGGCCGGTGCGATTACCCTCACCGGCGATCCCCGCCGTTGGGCCGCTGAGCCCGGCATTCCCGGCGTCGTCCGCGCCATGGATCCCTACCGCTACCGCTGCCGCTGGTGCGGCGACAAACCCGCCTGTACCATGGACTGCCTCAACAACATCGAAGATGTCATCATGTTTGAGGGGCCACAGACCATCGCAGCGGTCATTGTCGAATCGGTTGTGGGCACGAATGGGATCATTATTCCGCCCGACGGCTATATGCAGGGCCTTCGTGACCTCTGTACCAAACATGGCATTCTGCTGATCTGTGACGAAGTAATGAGCGGTTTCGGGCGCACCGGCGAATGGTTTGCCGTCGATCACTGGGGCATCACCCCCGACATCATGACGATGGCCAAAGGCCTCACCTCGGCCTATGTTCCGCTCGGTGCCACCATGGTTACCGACACGATTGCCGACTACTTTGAGGACCATACTCTCTTTGCCGGCCTGACCTACAACGCGCATCCCGTCGGCTGTGCGGCGGCCGTGGCCTGTATTAACGTCTATAAAGACGACCACCTGATCGAGAATGCTCGCACGCTTGGTATGCTGCTCAAGAGTGAGCTTGACAAGCTCAAGGATCGTCATCCGTCGGTCGGCGACGTCCGTGCGCTCGGCTTATTCAGCCTGGTTGAACTGGTCAAGAACCGTGCAACGCGCGAGCCGATGACACCCTACAATCCCAAAGCAACCGAAATGGGTCCGATGCCCGAGTTCAACGCCTTCTTACGCGCCCGTGGCCTCTTCACCTTCGTACGTTGGAACACCTTCTTTGTGAACCCGCCACTCTGCATTAACGAGCAGCAATTGCGCGAAGGACTGGCGATTATCGATCAGGCGCTGGAAATCACCGACCGAGCGGTGGCATAATAGACACGACTTCAAAGCTCAACGGGGAGATAAACATATGATACAGGATGGACAACTACTCAACTTTGTCAATGGTACGTGGCAGCGTTCGGCTGCCGCCGAGTTTCTTGATGTTCACAATCCTGCGACCACCGAGATGATTGTTCGCGTCCCGCTCTCTGGCCGTGCCGAGGTCGACGCCATCGCTCAAGCCGCGCACGTCGCGTTCGAGAGTTGGCGGCGCACCCCGCCGAACGAACGAATCGGCTATTTATTTAAGTTCCGCAGCTTGCTAGATGCCCACTTCGACGAGATTGCGCGGCTGATTACCCAGGAGTGCGGCAAGACCTTGGCCGAGGCTCGGGCCGAGATGCGCCGCGCCGTCGAGAACGTCGAGGTCGCCTGCGGTATCCCGATGATGATGCAAGGCACCAATGTCGAAGACATCGCCTCGGGCATCGATGAGCTCATGATCCGCCAGCCCGTCGGTGTCGTTGCCGCGATCACGCCCTTCAACTTTCCGGGCATGGTCCCGCTCTGGTTCTTGCCCTATGCCATCGCCTGTGGTAACTGCTTTATTATTAAGCCCTCCGAGAAGACCCCCATCACCATGGGCCGTATTATCGAGCTGCTGGCCGAGACCGGCTTGCCTTCTGGCGTCGTTAGCTTGGTCAATGGTGGCAAAGCAGCCGTCGACGCACTGCTTGACCATCCTCTCGTCCGCGCGATCTCCTTCGTCGGCTCAACTCCCATCGCCCGCTACGTCTACAGCCGTGCCGCGGCCAACGGCAAGCGCGCCCAATGCCAGGGTGGTGCTAAAAATCCGGTAATTGTACTACCCGATGCCGACATGGACATGACGACCCGTATCGTGACCGACGCGGCCTTTGGCTGTGCCGGCCAGCGCTGCTTGGCTGCCTCCGTTGCCATTACTGTTGGCGCAGCCCGCAATGTCTTCGCCGAGCAAATTGCGGATGCCGCAGCGTCGCGCAAGGTCGGCTATGGCCTCGACGACGGCATCGAGATGGGGGCCGTCATCACACCCCAGAGCCGCAGTAACATCGAAATGCTGATCGGCAAGGGTGCGAGTGAGGGTGCCGAGGTCATCGTTGATGGTCGCAATCCGGCGATTGCCGGTTACGAGCATGGTAACTTCGTCCGCCCGACCATTCTCCAAAATGTCGATCCACGTAGCGAGATTGCCCGTACCGAGATTTTTGGGCCGGTCCTGAGCCTGATTCACGTTGAGACGATCGAAGACGCTATCGCTGTCGTGAATGCAGGTGCTTACGGCAACATGGCTTGCTTATTTACCAGCAGTGGCGCAGCCGCCCGTCAATTCCGCTACGAGGCCCACGCGGGCAACATCGGCATCAACGTCGGCGTGGCGGCCCCCATGGCCTTCTTCCCATTTTCAGGCTGGAAAGAGAGCTTCTTCGGCGATCTGCACGCTCAGGGTAGCGACGCGGTAGAATTTTATACCGAGAAGAAAATCGTCGTTGAGCGCTGGCCTAAAGAATGGTCGCGCCACTTCTAGCCGCTCACCGGCCGTTCTCTACCCCCTTATAGAAAAGATGTCCAAGGAGTACGGAACACGTGCTCCTTGGACATCACTCTGTCATTCCTCAGCCGTTTCTACTCCTCATATTTCCTCAGCAGCCTCCGAAACCGTTTTTGCCTCGTTTCACAAAAACTGCTGCATCCAGTTACGTGCATCCGAACGAATATTGGCCAGACAGCGAAATGAAATCTTCATCAAGCTGTGTGTTATCAGGCCTGATGCACAATCATTCTGCCGTATTCGAACAATTGTGAACGTCATTGCGCAGTGCGTGATGCAATAGATCGAAGGCGACAGGAAAAACGCAACTTGACAATTCTATACCTGCTGAGGAGTTCTATTATGCGGACCAAGCTTTCGTTTTTGTTGACCATCATGGTCATCGTATTGGGATTGGGTGCAGCTCGGCCAAGCTATGCTGCACCACAACGTGCAACTGCCGGCGATCTTCGTGGCTTGCTCGATACACAGTTAGGCGAGCACGTACTACTTGCTTCATCGGCAACGGATGCGGCCTTGAACGGACGGACTGATGAATTCACAGCGGCCGCTGCGGCGCTGGATGCCAATTCGGTAGCATTGTCGAAGTCCATCGGTTCGGTCTACGGCACGGACGCCGAAAACGCTTTCCTGCCCCTATGGCGCAAGCACATCGGCTTCTTCGTTGACTACACCCAGGGTGTCGCAGCGAAGGACCAGGCCAAGAAAGACGCAGCCACCAAGAACCTGATCCAGTACGGCCAGGATTTCGGTGCCTTCATCAACTCGGCCAACCCCAACCTGCCCAAGCAGGCCGTCGC
>JBBRHB010000025.1:0-16576 GCA_038223355.1 Chloroflexales bacterium | reverse complement strand
GACCGTCGTTACCACCCCGGCAGTCAGGCCTGGGCCGGCGGTACCGCTCATGAATGATATACCAAGCTGGTTCGTTGGCGCGGTGGGGGCCATCGTAATCATGGTGATCCTCGCGATGACATGGCTGGTTGTGCGGCAGCGGAACGGGCCGGAGGAAGCAGAGCAGCCGGTGGATGAGGCGCTTCTAGCGAACGAGGCGCGCGGCGCACTGGCGCAGTTGCAGGCGGGAGACGACGTGCGCGATGTCGTGCTGCGTTGCTACCTGCAGATGAGCCAGGTGCTTAGTGAGCGCCGCTCAATCAGGCGTGCACCTGCGATGACGCCCCGCGAATTCGAGCAGCGCCTGATGGCCGCCGGCATACGCGACGAGCACGTTCGCGGGCTCACGCAGCTCTTTGAGCGCATCAGGTACGGGGTCAAAGCGGCTACTCGGCACGACAAAGACGAGGCGCAGGCCTGTCTGACGGCTATTATCGATGCCTATGGTAGAGCAGCATGAAGAAGCGCCTGCTGCTGCCAGGACTGGTCGCACTACTGGTGGGCACCGTCGTGCTGGTGATCACCGGTTATATGCGTCTGCTGGCAGTTCCACTATTTCTGGTCTTTTCTACGTTGCGGCTCTTGTTCGACAGCCTCCCGCAACGTTTGTTGTGGTTCGGCATGCTTGCCCTTGCCGTGCCGGTTATCTGGCGTAGCCTGGGGCTTGGCGCTATGACACTCCTACCACAGCAGGGTGCCGCTGATCAGCTGGCACACGGCCGGGTCGGCGAATGGCTGGAGCTGCTCCAGAATGCACGCGAGACCACATACCAGAAGTGGGAACTGGCCCAGCAACTCCGTCAACTCGTCTTGCAGGTGCTGAGCGAGCAGGAAGGACTACCATCACAACAGATTTGGCGGCGGCTCGACAATGGTACTCTAGCAATATCGCCGGAGGTTCTATTACTCTTGCGTGTACCACGGATCATAGCTCCTAGTCAGCAGCATCCCTCACGAGCGCGTGAGCAGGTGCTGGAGCGGCAAATAGCCGCAACGGTTGAATATTTAAATGACAAGCTAACCAGTCTCGCAGGAGCGTCTGAATGACCACTGACTTGGTCCAATTTGCGGCGGCTGCGACGCGCATCATCGACGAAGTCGAGCGGGTGGTCGTCGGCAAGCGACCGCAACTGACGCAGATGCTCGCGGCGATGCTCAGCGGTGGCCATATTCTGCTTGAAGATTATCCCGGGCTGGCCAAGACATTGATCGCCAAGTGCTTCGCAACTGCTCTGGGGCTGGAGTTCAAGCGCATCCAGTTCACGCCCGACCTGCTGCCGAGCGACATCACCGGCTCCTATGTCTATGACCGCGCCCAAGGGCGCTTCGAGTTGCGCAAAGGGCCGATCTTCACGCACATCATCCTGGCCGACGAGATTAACCGGGCTTCGCCCAAAACCCAGTCGGCGCTGTTGGAGGCGATGCAGGAGTACCAGGTAACGCTGGAAGGCGAAACATTGCCGCTGCCGCAGCCCTTCATTGTGATCGCAACCCAAAATCCAATCGAATACGAAGGTACGTTTCCGCTGCCCGAGGCACAGCTGGATCGTTTTCTGATCAAGCTAGCACTCGGCTACCCGTCAATTGACGAAGAGCAAGAGATTCTGCGGCGGCGGCAAGAGCGGCGTAGCGAAGAGATGGCAGTCCAGCAAGTGACCAATGGCGAGGAGTTACTCGAACTGCGCGAGGTCGTTGAAGCGGTGTATGCCGTGCCGGATATTCAGCGTTACATCGTGACGCTGGTCAATGCCACACGTAATGACCTGCGTGTGGCAGTCGGGGCTAGCCCGCGTGGCTCGCTCGCGCTCTTCAAGCTGGCACGGGTACATGCTGCGCTGGACTGCCGTGAGTATGTGCTACCCGACGACGTCAAAGCCTTCGCCAAGCCGGCGCTGCTGCACCGGCTGATGTTAGAGCCGAATCTCTGGATGCAGCCTCGGGCGGCGGACGAAGTGCTCGAAGCGCTGCTGCAACAGGTTCCGGTGCCGGTCAGCAACGGAAGTCGGTAATGCCACGGTTTCTGCTGCTTGGCATGCTGATCTTCGCCTTGATCTGGATCGGCCTGCTAGCCTTAAATGGTGCTCTGCTCGTGCTGGCGCTGCCGCTCGTGCTCTACCTTGGGGCGGCGTTGCTTGACCGCCCTGGACTGCCCCAACTACGGGTAACGCGTAGTCTTAGCACCGACCGCGTGGCTCAGCATCAGCCGGTGGTCGTCAAGCTTGCCATTGTCAATGAGGGTCCGCAGGTTGAGCACCTTGTCGTCTACGATCTCGTGCCCGAGGGGTTGGAGGCGGACGAGGGAGCTACCAGCGTACTCACTACGCTTGCTCCCGGAGCGACCGTGGAATTGGAGTACATACTCAAGGGTATACGTGGCGTCTATCATTTTGGAGGAGTGGAAGTTATCGCCAGCGATCGACTCGGGCTGTTCGAGCGAAGAGTAGTGTTGCCCGCGGCTGGTCATCTCATGGTGCTGCCAGAAGTAATCCGGCTGCGGCAGGTCGATATCCGGCCGCGCCAGACGCGAGTTTATTCCGGCTTGGTTCCGGCGAGGCAAGGCGGCCCGGGCGTGGAATTCTTTGGGGTGCGGCCCTATCAGCCCGGCGATTCGTTACGCCGAGTCAACTCTAGGGCAACTGCGCGCTCGGGTGAGACGCTTTTTGTGAACGAGTTTGAGCAAGAGCGCGTGGCAGACGTCGGGCTGATCCTAGATGCCCGGCAGCGCAGCAATGTACTTGCCAGTGGTGGTCCACTCTTCGAGCAAGCCGTAGAGGCGACCGCCGCACTGGCGGATGTGTTTCTGAAGCGCGGCAACCGGGTGGGCTTGGTCATGTACTCGGCAATCGTTGACTGGACCTTCCCAGGCTACGGCAAGCTACAACGAGAACGCATTCTGCGAGCGCTGGCACGCGCCAAAACATACGACCGGCGCGACGTCAAAGGACTGGATCTGTTGCCGGCGCATCTGTTTCCAGCGCGGTCACAAATCGTCTTAATCAGCCCGCTACAGGCAGAAGATCTGGAGATGCTCATGCGGCTGCGGGCACGCGAGTATCAAGTGCTGGTGATTAGCCCCGATCCGATTCCATTCGAGGTGGAAAGCCTCGGTCCCGGCCACGACGTGGACCACGCCGGACAGTTGGCGCGGATCGAGCGCAGGCTGTTGTTTCATAAACTGAGGCAGATGGGTGTGGTCGTCGTCGAATGGCAGCTTGGCACACCCTTCTACCAAATCGCGCATGAAGCCCTCGTCCGGGGGCATGGTCCCCGGGTCTGGCGATGACACCCGTAGAGCGCCAGACTGGGAATAGAATAGCCCAGTCTGCTGGCGGCATCGCCATTGCCCTGGCAACGTTAGCTCTATGGCTGGCATATAGCGCGGCTGGTCGGTGGGCGGGAGCTATCATCGTAGCAGCCTTAGGGTTGTGGTGGTGGGTGGGCGACCGGCGAGGTTGGAGCCAAGCGAACCACACGGGCTTCGTAGGCTTGGTGTGCGCCGCTGCCGTGGGGCTCTGGCTGGCCCTGCCACCGCTAGGAATGCTTGTAGGGATGCTTTTAACGCTGGCAGCCTGGGATCTCCAACACTTTTCTATGCGCCTACGGACGGTGCAGCGCGTCGATGCGGCCAAGCGCCTCATTCGCTCGCACCTTCAGTATCTGCTGCTTGTGCTCCTTTGCGGCGCAGTCACCGGCGTGGTGGCACTAGGGATCACCGTCCATCTTACCTTTGGCTGGCGGCTACTGACCGGCGTGACTGCCCTCTTTGGTATGGCCTACGCCATCATGGTGATGCGCCGTACCAATGAATCATAGTTGATTTTGCGTGCACTTCCGCATCAGTGCAGCTTGGCGTTGATCGCGGTTTGAAAAGCCGGGTAAAGCTGCGAACCGATCAAGGGAAGTCGGAACAGTTAACGTGCTTGACGGGCGCGCTATCAGTTCCCAGCGTATGATAGCCCTGCGCTGTCTCGCCCTGTGGAATACCCGCAGGCAGGTACCTCCGTCGCTGGCGTCGGTATCAGCGCTGTCGGAGCTTGTGCTAGCGGCTGTGAGGTCGGCTGCCCGCAGGCCGTTAGCAGTAGTCCAAAGGTGGTAAGTATCAAGAGCCGGCGCGGAAACAAGAACTGCCTGCATTATCTCCCCTTGATGGTGTGCTACGTACTGTGATGGTACGTTCTCTGCAACAATTCCGATCTCTACACAGAAGGCATGCCCATGTTGACGAATGAGCAATCAAAGCTATTACGCCGGCAGCATTTGACCCCTATCGACTTGGCGGCGATTCGTCATCTGGCTACCACGTGTAATCAGTATGACGGTCTCGACCTCAAACTAAACTGGGATATGCTGGAAGCGCGCCCCGGTACGACTACGGACGACTTTTTATGCTATCAAGACGGAGCTTTGATCGGTTACCTTGGCCTATATGGCTTTGGGCGTCCAATACTGGAGCTCAATGGTATGGTCCATCCCCATCATCGTCGCCAGGGTGTGTTTCGACAACTCTACGCGGCTGCCCGAGCCGAGGCCATCGCGGGCAAGATCGAAAGCCTATTATTCATCTGTGAGCCCGGCTCGCCTGGAGGTCAGGCCTTTGTTCGTGTCATAGGTGGGCAGTATATCTTTAGCGAACACAAAATGGTGATCCCTCAGCCGGCGCTGCTGGCAACCGGCACGGCTGCTGTGCGGCTTGAGTTGGTCGAAGCAGCCACCGCCCAGCTTGCGGCTAGCATTCACGCCCACTCGTTCGGCCATCCAATGCAGCAGTCGCAACACTGGATCGAGCAATATATCCAACAGCCGACCGCTTGCGCCTATCTCGCACGCCTTGATACCGAGCCCATCGGCGTGATTGCGGTGCAAAACATGCCCTATGAACGGTTCATTTATGGCTTCGGCATGGTGGCTGAGCAGCGGGGCCGGGGCTACGGGCGGCAGATCCTGGCGGCAACTATTAATAGCCTAGCAGCCCAAAACGATTTGCCTATTTTGTTGGAGGTTGAAACGCAAAACCAAAATGCTTTGGGCCTGTACGAATCATGCGGTTTCCGCCGAGTCGCTACGTACGAGTATTGGGCTCTCGCGCTTGCCAGCTAATCTACCCTCCAGTTTGCGGCCTCGCTACCCAGGAGAACCAATCCCGGCCCATCAATAGGCTGCGCGAGACGGTTCACTATTGCTCGCAACTGCTCAATGGTCTCCGCCGGTGGCATAGTCGTGGCCTGTGCTAATAGTCCCTCGATCATCAGTGTCGCTGCCGGAGTCAGGTCGGAAGCTCCCTCCCTGGTTGCCGTGATAGCTCGTAACCGGTCGCTAACATCGGTCCGTAAGCGCGCCCAGTCAACGATTTCGGGTAACAGTTGAGCCGTTTCGAGTAAGCGATTGATCCGCGCAAGTGGCTCGGCTCGATCAGTTGTAGCAGTGGTCATAGTCGGCTTTGCGCTAGGCGGGCTCACCTGGGGAGCCGGCACGCTAGCTGGCTGCCGATCGGGTGTCTCCGGCATTTGCTTTGACAAGCGTTCGCGGAGCACCGGTAAGGCCATGTTCAGTTGCGCCTGGAAGTCACGCGCGGCGGCGAGCCAGAGGCCAAGCGGCATGCGGTGCGGATCGATCACATCACTCGTGGCGGCGAGCTCGCTGAGCGCAACAGTACGACCGGCGACAGCAGCTTGTGCTTGGAGTACGCGCGCTGTGCCCCGATCGACAGCAAGCAAGAGATCCACCTGGCGCAGTTCGTCAGGGTCAAGTGGACGCGCCCGATGCGCACCGAGCCGTAGGCCAAGCTGTTCGAGTGCCATTCCGACCTCGTTGTCGGCCGGATCGCCCTCATGACTAAGAACGCCTGCCGAGCGAACCTCAACCCCGGGCAGCGCTCGTCGTACAAGAGCAGCCAGCAAGGGGGCTCGTCCAGTATCTGCTCCCCCGACTACCAGCACAAATGCTTGTTCGTTAATCATGATGTTCGCGTGCTCCTATTCCCATCCATCAGCCCAAACCGCTTTGGTATAATACACGTAGTGAGCACTAGATAGCTACATACTGCCGCACGGCAATTGTGGCGAGGGATAGATGATGTTTAAGTGGATTAGCCGCGTCTTTGGCGGTAGTGATACAAATGAGCGGGTTTTATCCGACCTAGAACGGATTGTCGAGCAAGTCAGTGCTTTAGAAGCATCCTGGCAAGCGTTGAGTGAGGAGGAACTGCATGGCAAGACGGCAGAGTTCCGTAGCCGGCTGCGCGCCGGCGAGGCGCTTGATGATTTGCTACCCGACGCCTTCGCAACCGTTCGTGAAGTTGCGCGTCGTGTGATCGGTCAGCGCCATTATGATGTGCAATTGATCGGTGGGATTGTCCTACATCAAGGCAAAATCGCCGAGATGAAGACTGGCGAAGGCAAAACGTTGGTCGCGACTCTGCCATTGTATTTAAACGCGCTTAGTGGCAAGGGCGCGCATTTAGTAACGGTCAATGATTATCTGGTGCGCGTAGGTGCCGGCTGGATGGGCCCCATTTTCCAGCGGCTGGGGATTACCGTAGCTTATATTGCCCATGAACAGTCAGCGATCTTCGATCCCGAGTACCTGGACCCGAAGGCCAGTCTAGAAGACCAGCGGCTCGTCCACTGGCGCCCCATCACGCGCCGCGAAGCCTATGCCGCCGATATTACCTATGGTACCAATAATGAGTTCGGCTTTGACTATCTGCGCGACAATATTGCAACGCGCTTCGACGCCACCGTCCAGCGCCCACTCAACTATGCCATTGTCGATGAAGTTGATAATATCTTGATCGATGAAGCGCGGACACCCTTGATTATTTCTGGTCCCTCGCGCGAGTCATCGAATGAGTACCAATATTTTGCGGGCATCGTCGGTGGTTTGCGTGGTATGGAAGAGCGTGAGTATGCGGCCTTGAAAAAGGAGGCTGACAATACCGGCAATAATGACCGGCGGAATGAGATCGACCGTAAATTGGAGGTCATTGATTATGTGGTGGACCTCAAACAGCGGGGTGTAGCCCTAACCGATCAGGGTACGCTCAAAATGGAACGCAAGATCAAGGATCAAGGTCGGATCCCCGAAGACGCGACGCTCTATGATCCAGAGTGGGCCGAGCTCGCGCATTTCTTGGACAATGCCATCAAGGCTGAGTACATGTATAAGCGCGACAAAGAATATATTATCCAAAACGGCGAAGTGATCATTGTCGATGAGCAAACCGGGCGCACCATGCCCGGTCGGCGTTGGTCGGATGGTTTGCACGAAGCGATCGAGGCCAAAGAAGGCGTCACGGTACAACAAGAAAATGTGACGATGGCCACCGTCACCATCCAAAACTACTTCCGCATGTACACCAAACTTGCCGGCATGACTGGTACGGCTCAGACCGAGGCCGAAGAGTTTGCCAAGATTTATAAGCTTGACGTCGTGCCGATCCCCACCCACCGCGATATGGTCCGCGATGACTTGAACGACCAGATCTTCCGCTCGGAAGAAGCAAAGTATCGTGCGGTTGTGCGTGAGATTTTGGCCGGCTATGTTGATCTACGACCGGTGCTGGTCGGTACTGCCAGTATTGAGAACAACGAACGCCTGGCCGCTTACCTGCGACCGGGGGCTTTGCGCACACTGGCGCTTTCCTCGGTGTTGCTGGCGGTCATCCGTGAGGCCAAAAAGGTTCCACAGGAGGTCCAGTCGGCCTTCGAAGCGACCCTGAACCAGCCACTGAATCAGATCCCAATTCAGACGCTCCGCACGACTGCGGCTGCACTGAATCTGCCGGGTGATCCTCTGGCTCCCGAAATTATTGATCAGTTCGCTGCCCTGCTAGAAGCCAGTGATACGGAGCGACTGCAGGCGGCCTTACGTGATGGTGTGCCCTACAACGCCTTGAATGCCAAACTGCACGAGCAGGAGGCACGCATTGTTGCGCAGGCGGGCCGTTCGGGGGCTGTAACCATCGCCACCAATATGGCAGGCCGCGGTACCGACATTCTGCTCGGTGGCAATCCTGACTCGTTGGCAGCGCAATATCTTGAAGATCACGGGGTCAAGCGCGACCAAATCAAGACCATGGCGCGGATGCTGGTCGACAAAGACGAGGCAACGGCGCGCAAGGAAAGCGAGCGCCAACGCTTGCCGGGCGTACTGGTGGACGTGCTCAAGCAGATTCGTATGGACTTCGATGGTGCGCTCGCCCAGTTCGAGGCTAACCCGGTCTTGTATCTGTTGACGCGCTATGTGCCGGGTGAGGCCGATAGCTTTGGTGAGCGCTGGCAGTTTGTAAACGATATCGTGATGGGTGAGTATGGCATGGCCCGCGAGGTTGTGGCAGCCACGCCAGGGTTGAGCGAAGAACAGATTAACGAGATCGCGGCGGCCCGCGCCGATCTCGAAGCCTATCGCAGTGATCGCGTCGAGTTCCTGGCGACACAACTTTTCGACCGCATTTATGCGGCGCGTTCGCGCTTGATCGCCGCCGCGCTGCATGGCGATGATGTGCTGGCCCAGGAGATCGTCGCCACAACACCGACCATGGAGCCGGAGCTGATCGAGGGCGTTAAAGATATCAAGCGCCAGGTTGAGGCCGATGCCGACGCCGTCCGTGAGCGTGGCGGCTTGCACATTATTGGGACCGAGCGGCATGAGGCGCGCCGTATTGATAACCAGTTGCGTGGCCGGGCAGGACGGCAAGGCGATCCTGGCTCATCCCGTTTTTATATCTCGCTCGAAGACGAACTCATGAAGCGCTTCGGTCCCTCGATTGATCGGGTCAAGGGCATTATGGCGCGCGCCGGCTTTGAAGACGATTTGCCGCTGGAGTTCGGCATCATCTCACGCCAGATCGAAGGTGCTCAGACCAAGGTGGAAGGCTACAACTTCGACATGCGTAAGCGCGTCGTGGACTATGACGACGTCATGAATAAGCAGCGTGAAGTGATCTATGCGCGGCGGCGGGCGATCCTCGAAGAAGGCGAAGAGCAGCGGCGTATCGGTATGCTCGTGCAGCGCTACTTGGCCAACTACGCTGATTGGGCGACGGGTCAGGTGGAAGAACTAGCTGGCGGTGCGGTCGATGAAGCGGAGGTCAGCGGTCAGCTAGAGCGGATCTTACCGGGTGCGCAGCAGCTTGATCGTGAGACTTTACGTAACGCCACCGAGGCCGATCGTGGCACTTTGCTGCAACCCTTGATCGCGCAGGCGGAGGAGGCGCGCTATCCATTGCGGTTGTTAATGGAGGATGTAGCCGAGTTTGTTGACTTCGATCCCACCGCAGCCTGCGAAGAGTTGAAGAGCGCCGACCGGGGCATGATCGAACGCTTTCTTGATGAGCGCTGGCGTGAAGGTACCGAGGGTGATGTCGAGCAGCGGATCAAAGAACTCTTCATGGATGAGTTGAGCGGCATGGAGGAGCGCTATCTCCGCTCATATGAAACCTGGCTGGTCGAGGAAATTAAACATACAGTCGATGCTGTTACGACACAATCAACGAATACTGTCAATGTCGATGGCGCGCTGCGGCGGCTGACGCCACTACTCCCGGCGTTGCAAACGATGGATCCGCACCAGTTCGCTGGGCTCGGACCGGAAGCGTTGCAGCGCCAGTTCGAAATGTTGATCCGCCCGAGTCGGGAGTCTGGTAATCATCTACGGCTTTTCGCGCGTGATCTGCTTGAAATCGTGCCGTTTATTCCAAATATGACGCCCCAAGAGTTTATGGAGCAATTCGGGGGTAACCTTAATGCGCTGCTGGTGACAATGGCCGAAGCGGAACGTTCGGAGATGGTGGCGCAGTTGCTGGCGCCGGTCAATCAGGCCCTCTCGCCGGTCTTCAACGGTGCTGAACTCAGCCAGGAGGAAGGGGCACATTTTCAGCAGACGATCGAGGAAGCGTGGATGACGGTATTAGATCAGGCCTCGGCTTTGCCCGACGGTGGTGTCGAAGCCGGCTTGGAACGCCTGCTCGATATTATCTTTGACCGCTGGCGTGGCATTATCGGCGTGGATATGCTCAACCGTTATGGTCGCGATTTGATCCTGAGTACAATGGACAACGAGTGGGTCGACTATCTCACTGCCATGGAGGAGTTGCGCCAAGGCATCGGCTTGCAGGGCATTGCGCAGCGTGATCCACTGGTCGCCTATAAGACACAAGCCTTCTCGATGTTTGAAGAGTTGCTGCAGGCCATTGATGCAGCGACCGTGCGGCGCTTCTTCGTGAACCTGCCCAACTGGGTGATGCAGATGCGTTCGCAGGAAGCATACAGTCAAGCCGTGCGCTCGCGCGATTTACGAGTTGGTCCTAACGAACCATGTCCCTGCGGCAGCGGCAAAAAATTCAAAAAATGTCATGGGGCAGTTGGTCGTGCGCAGCCGGGTAATGGTACTCGTGTGGCACCTGTGCCGGTGATTGCCCAGGCGTCGGCTACGGTGGGCGATGGGCAAAAACTGACCCAGCAGCAGCGCTCGCGCCAGAATAGTGACGAGCCACAACGGCGTAAGAGCAAAGGTCGTGATGTTCCTGGACGGCGCTAGCGGCAACTTCACCTATCCTTGATCCCCGGGGCTCGGTAGAGTACGAAGTGAGAGAGGAGACCATGGGGCGCGCAGAGTTTTTGCGCCGCCAAGCCGAAAGGCTACGAGCGGCGCTCCAACAAAGCAGAGAGGTGGCACACCCCGAGGAAGAACTCGTGGTGGAAGAGGAGGTCAAAACAGGCGTTCAGAACCCGGCGAATCTAGCGACGTGGCAGGGCTTGGTCGAACAAAGGATTCAAGACGGCATGGCGCGGGGACTGTTCGACAACCTGCACGGCATGGGCCGACCGCTCAACTTATACGACGACGCTTTCGTGCCCGATGACATGCGGATGGCATTTCGGGTCCTTCGCTCGAATAACCTCGCGCCACTTTGGATCGAGGTTAATCGCGAGATTCATGAAGACATCGCGCGGCTGCAGCGCATGCGTATGACTGCCCAGCAGCGTTGGCCACGGCTGACATGGCATCAACGTGAGCGTCTGCGCGAAGAGTACGGCGACCGCGTCAAAGAGATTAACGGCAAGATCATCAACTACAACATTATGGCCCCGTCGTCCTCGGTGAACATGGGCCTACTGCTGAAAGACGATGAGTTAGCTGCTTTTGACGCCGTGACGATCTTGAATGAAGTACGATAGGCGGGGTAGTACATAAGATGGAGCCGGTAAGCTATAAGCTTGACCGGCTCTCTTGTATGGATAAGAGCTTCACGACATGAAACTGGAGTATTTTCCTGATAGCGACTCACTCTATATCGATCTGTCATCAATGCCAAGCGTCTATAGCCTGGAAGTGCAAGGCGGTATAGTTCTCGATTTTGACGAAAATGGCAATTTGACCGACATTGATATCGACAAAGCGAGCCAAAAGCTCAACTTGCGCGAATTGTCTATCAGTAAAGTGCCATTCAATTCGCAGTTACCAGAGCCCGAAGTGGTCATGTAGGACTATTGGTGCTATCGTTACGGCTGTCCATGCTGTGGCGTGTCCATGACGACCAGTTAATCCAGGTCACTTTGAGGTTGCTCCGTTCCTACCGCATATGAGCCGAACAGAATTATTTGATCCATTTGAAAGCTGCGCACAATTCACATTCACTAGTTTAATCATAACCGCCGGATGCTCAGCACGAAACCGTTCCTGCATCCGGCACTTGCCTCTGAGGTTGCTAACGAGATCGACGCTACTGACTACCACCACTCACAACACCTGGTTGCGTTACCGTCGGTGGTCGCCGTGAGCTTAGAAATGCTACCAGCGCGTTGAGTTGATCGGGTGTTAGGTTGCCGCCGTAGGCCGGCATATTATTGCCGCCGTTCAAAATGCGGGTCGTCATCTGGCTAGACGACAGCCGCTGCCCAATGGTGGTCAAGTTGGGTCCACGCTGTCCGCCATAACCTGCGACCATATGACAGTTTTCGCAGCCTTTGCTGTGGAATAGACCCGCTCCCGTTACCACCGATTCTGACGCCAATGCATTTGCTTGATTCTGGATGACCCCAGGGGGCAGTGCTTGTGCGGTGAAGGCCGGTGACCATGGTGCCTGGTCACCCTTGATCCATAGGGTGCTGATCATCACGATGACCATAAGGACGATGCCCATCGCCCATGGCCGGCGCAATGCGCTGCGTTCGCCACGATTCGACAGAAACGGTAACGAAACTAATAAGACACCCGCGATCGCCGGCAGTAGCAGAATAAGGATATCTTCCAAATTAGTGGGCAGGAGGGCGAGCACAGCAAAATACCATAGTAAATACCAGTCTGGACGCGGATATGCGTCGAGAAGCGTAGGATCCGGCGGCTTGCCGAGTTCCGGCGCTCCTACAAAGAGCGCCAAGCCGACGAGTACTACGATCATTGCGACTCCGACAACCACATCACGCCAGGCCGAATCAGGCCAGAAAGGCACGCCCTCCGTCTTGAGGTACTCGTGATACCAGCTGCGGTAGGTCTTGGGATCGACCGGTCGGCCGGCCTTGGGCGGCTCGGATACACCGTGGTACAACACCAGAAATAGATGCAGGCCAACCAGCCCAAATATTAATGCCGGCACGAAAAAGACGTGATAGGCGAAAAAACGCGTCAATGTCGCCCCGCCGACAGTATCACCGGCCAGGATGAAATGTACAAGGGCTTGGCCGACTATTGGGGCTCTGCCTGCCTGAGCTGCAGCTACAAACACCGACCAGACTGCCGTTTGATCCCAACGTAGAAGTTGCCCCGTAAAGCCCATGGCCAACGTCACGCCCAGCAGGGCCACGCCGGATAGCCAGTTCAGCTCACGTGGGAACTTGTAGGCCGCGATCAGAAATACCTGGGCCATATGCAAGCCGATGAATAGCACCATCGCCGACGCGCCCCAGTAGTGCATACCGCGGATCAGTCCGCCAAAGGTCGCCTGATGGCTAATGAACTGGAGGCTTTGATAGGCGTCTGCCGTGGAAGTTACATAGGCGGTTGCTAGACCGATGCCGGTCACCACCTGCACCAGGAAGGCAAACAAGGTCGCGCTGCCTAGCGCCCATGACCACGCTGAGCCACGGGGAACAGCGTGCGTCGCAACCGGCCCTATCGCCTTCGACGCACCGCTGCGATCATCGAACCATTGCCAGGCTCGTCTCAGTGGACCCATATTAGCTGCTCCTCCTCGAACGTATTGCTAGTTCCCGCGTAAACCGTGGCGCACATTACCCAATTGGGGTGGGACTGGTCAAAATCTCGACCTGCCCGTTATTGACCCGGACCTTGTACTCGCTTAGTGGATGGGGTGGTGGCCCGGCCGCTACTTTGCCATCTTGATAGAACACCCCACCATGGCATGGGCACATAAACAAGCTGGCGTCCGGGAGCCAGCGCACGGGACAGCCGAGATGGGTGCAGTTGACCGCAAAAGCACGGAACTGATCCTGACCCTCGCGTCGTAGCCAGGCTGCTGTTCCTGCCGCGACACCGGCCCAGGGCAGCGGCGAGGGATCCTGAAATGTGACCTCGATGGTTTGACCAACTTGAAACTTGTCAACGGCTCCTACGCCGCGCCACTCTTGTGGACTTCTCCGGAAGAGCGGGCCCAAGAGAAAGCCAACCACTGGGAGACCGACGATTGCTGCAGCCACCCCGCTGAGGCCGACGCTTAGCTTGGTCAAAAATTGCCGCCGGCTGAGCGTTGCCTTGTCTTCCTGCACGGGTACCTCTGGGGTTACCTCGGTGTTAGTGGCCATGCCGCAGTTCTCCGATCCACCCTGCAAGGGCAATAAAAAATAGGACGAGGCCGATCACGGAAATTAGGTAGCTACTGATGAGCCCCCAGAGGAGGAAGACGATAGCGAGTGCCAAGATGGCGGGTGCATATGTTGGACTCGGGATATGTTCTGGTTGCGGACGACTCCAACCGGGGTGTAAGGGAGGCAGCGGAATCAGCTCGGTTGTGACGTGCTGCTCGATCGGCTGTGGAGCTGTTTGGGTCTCATAGATCGTAGCCTGGCGCTGCGTTTGTCGCCCGGACTTGGCTCGATCAGACGATTTCTTACGCTGCATCCGAAACTCCTTCTCGGTTGACTCGGTTAGCTAGCCGAGCTTTTGAAGCCTCCGACGGTCCACTATACCAGCGAGCCAGTGCTACCATCATCGCCAACAGGTATACGAGGCCGCCTCCAACCCACATAAACTGGCCGCCCAACTGTTGGTCGAGGGCTGCCGACAGGCCCCAGCTGCCCCGTAGCAGCGGCAAAATGTGCAGTGGGTCGCGTGGGTACAAATACGTTGGATAAAGTCCTACCGGAGCAAAGGTCAAGATAATGCCGAGGACGCTGCTAGATACTGCTGCTGCAAGCAGATAGGCCAGCGCCAGCAACGGTGTCCGGCGAAGTGAGCCATCTGGGGCGACGAGTGGCCACCAGAAGATCACCGCTGTGCTAAGAAAGGTCAGATGTTGCACGATATGAATGGCTTCATGCTGTAGCGCCGCTTCGTAGAGTACCGGCAGGTGCCAGAGCCACATTGTGCCGACATGCAGGGACAATGCGACGAGTGGACGTCCAACGAGCTTCTCCGTGCGACGTGTCCATGGCCAGCCGAGCAGCGCACGGCACGCCTCCTGTGAGAAGCCGAGCAATAAGCAAGGCGCGACGGCCAGAATGAGGACGAGGTGTTGCAGCATGTGAGCGCTGAACAGATAGCCATCCCCGAGAACATCTAACGGACCTATCAGCGCCCACACCATCAGCGCGACGCCGCTCGTAAACCATATAGCGGCACTACCGAGATGGAAGTGCAGGAAAGCGGTGTAGACCAGCACAAGCACGGCTGCGCCGATCCATACTGACGGCTCCCAGGCCCAGGCAGTCGTGAGGAGCGAGACGGCTGTCATAACCGTGGCAGGAGATAGACCAGCACGAAAATGACGACCCACACCGCGTCGACAAAGTGCCAGTACAACTCGACCGTTTCCACGGCGCGCGCACGTATTCCTTGGAAGTCACCCGCGAAGGCTAAACCCAGCAAGATTGTGAGTGCCACAAGCCCGCTGAAGACATGCAAGCCATGAAAGCCGGTCAAGGTGAAAAAGGTTGTCCCGAACAGGTTGCGGCTGACCGTCACGTTTTGGTCCAACAACCCCTTATACTCTAGGCCCTGCCCGATCAGAAAGATCGCACCCAATACCACTGTCGCGAGTAACCACCAGCGGAGTGCGCCCGGCCTGCCGTGTTTCACACTATGGACACCACGCCATAGTGTGACGCTGCTTAGCAACAAGCAGATGGTATAGATGCCTGTCGTCAACGGGTTGAGCACCGTCTGCGAGTTCGGTCCGTCGGTAGTACTACTACGATAGTAGATAAACGCCAGGATCAAGAGCACGAAAAAGACTACTTCTGAGAGCAGAAATAGCCCCATGCCGAGCCTGTTCGGTTCCATTGATGTGTTGGTTTCGCCTTCTTCCGGCTGCTCTGGGTCCATTTGTTGGGGATGTGCCAGATCCCATAGCGGGCGGCGTCCACGGATAGGTGGTACCTGATCGAAGTTGTGAACCGGTGGAGGCGAGGTCGTGGCCCATTCGAGCGTCCAGGCATCCCAGGGATTGTCACCCGCCGGCGCACCGGAGCGTAGGCTGATCACGATATTCGCCAGGAAGACCAGCGTTGATATCGCGATCACCACGGTGCCTATCGTAGAGATGAGGTTGAACAGGCCCCAATAGGGTAGGTTGGGATAGGTCCAGATCCGCCGCGGCATGCCGATCAGCCCCAGAATGTGCTGGATAAAAAACGCCATGTTAAAGCCGATGAAGATCAGCCAGAAGAACCACTTGCCCAACCGCTCCGAGAGCATCCGGCCGGTTACTTTAGGGAACCAGTAGAAGATACCGGCCAGCATCGCAAACAATGAGCCGCCAAAGAGAACATAGTGCATATGGGCAACGACGTAATAGCTGTCCGTCGTTTGCCAGTCGATCGGCACGATAGCGAAGGTCACACCGCTCAGGCCACCGATCGTAAACGTAATCAAAAAAGCGACGGTGAAGAGCATGGCGGTGGTGAAGCGAATCGCGCCGCCCCACATCGTCGCGATCCAGTTGAAAATCTTGACGCCGGTGGGAATCGCGATCAGCATGCTACTGCCCCCGAAGACCAGCTCCCAGGTTGGTCCAAGCCCGACGGCGAACATGTGATGTGCCCAGACGGCGAAGCTCAAGAAAGCAATAGCCACGGTTGATGCGGCGATGAAGCCGTAGCCGAAGATCGGTTTACGCGCAAATACCGGGATGACCTCCGAGATGATGCCAAAGGCAGGCAGCACCATGATATACACTTCGGGATGACCGAAGGTCCAGAAGTAGTGCTGCCACAGGATCGCGGAGCCACCCACCGCCGGATTAAAGAAGCGTGCCTGTAAGAGCCGGTCCATCAACAACATCACCAGTGAGGCGTTAAGCGCCGGTATCGCCAGCAAGATCAGGACGGAATTGATCAATGTCATCCAGACAAAGAGTGGCAGG
>JBBRHB010000024.1:0-16778 GCA_038223355.1 Chloroflexales bacterium | reverse complement strand
CTGCCTATCCCCTTGATCTCCTCGTTTCATCATGGTATAGTGCTGATATTGATTATGCGCATAAATGAATAAATAGATGAGACAATAACATGAACTTTCAAACAGTTGTACAGCGCACCTCGCCCGTTGGGCGGCGCGAGCTGCTGGCACGCTTGACCGCCCTAGCAGATGACACGCGCTTGCAGATTCTGCAACTCTTTATGGAGCAATCCGAGCTGAGTGCTCAAGAGATTATGACCACTCTAGGGTTGAGCCAGTCGAGCGCGTCACGCCAATTAAATCAGCTCCGGTCGGCCGGCTTTTTGCGTGAACGGCATAGCCAAGGCGCGCTCAAGCTCTACCGCGTCGAGGCACATCACATCGAGGATACTTTCCAGGTCCTTGAGCGGTTGCTAACCGAGGAACCGCCGCCGGAACCGGTTGAGACGCCCGAAACGGTGCCCGAACTGCGTTATCTGTTGGATGCTGCTGGTCGTATCACCAGATGGCCGAGCAAACAGCGTGAGCGGACAGCCGTGTTCAACTATCTGCTCAGCCACTTCGAGACAGCGCGGCGCTACACCGAGCGCGAGGTCAACGAGCTGCTCAGCCAATGGCATACCTTCGGTGACCCGGTCACGCTGCGCCGTGAACTTGTTGATGCTCATCTGCTGTTGCGTGAACGGAATGGATCGAGCTACTGGCTGCCTGAATAGCTTAAGCCATTAGGGACGAGCAGGAGGTAGCTCGTCCCTGCTTGTCGTTCTTCCTGTGACTCGCATTGGAATACCACCCGGTACTTCCGCCGTCCACCAGCCCGTATGGATCGGTATCTGGTTGCTGGCCGGGGCCAAGTCATAGTGCCGGATCACGTGTGCCACCAGTGCCTTAACCTCGATCTGTGCGAAGTTAATCCCGATGCACACCCGTGGACCGCCGCCGAAGGTGACCAGCGCATACGGCTGGCGCTTATCCTCTTCGCGCGGTGGCGCAAAGCGCTCAGGGTCAAAGCGCTCGGGCTCTTGCCAGACACTTGGCAAGCGATGACTGGCGGCGAGCCCTAACCGCACTTGCCGGCCCACGGGAATTTGATAGCCCCCGAACTCGAAAGCTGTAACGACCCCCCTGGGCACATTAATCACTGGCGAGTTAAGCCGCCCGGTTTCGCGAATCACCATATCGAGCAGCTTCATACTGCGCAAGGCCTCGGCCGCAATTGTTCCATCCTCCTTAGCCAGTCCGCTGACCTCCGCTTGAACCCGCTGCCATAACTCGGGTTGCGTCGCCAGCCGGTACAGTACCCAGCCACCGAGCGTGGTCGTTGTCTCGTGTCCGGCGACCAGCAAAATATTAAGATGTGCTAGCACCTGCACATCGGTCAGCGGCTCACCGTCCTCATCCCGTGCATGCACGATGACGCTGAGCACATCGCGCGGACTCTCTGCGAGTGGCATCCCCCGGCGCCGTGCAATCAGTTGCAACAGTGTTGTGACCAGTTCGCCCCGCGCTGCCTCGGCCCGTGCTGCATAGCTGCCCCAGCTCTCCCGCGCCTCATCAAAGCCGTGCAGCATGGTATAGAACAGTTCGCGTAACCTATCCACCTCTTTGCCATTATGAAAGCCGGCCAGCACAGTCGCTGCCACGTCGAAGGTAATCTGGCGACTCTCGTCCTGCATGTCTACCACTACCCGCTCGGGCCAGTGGCGCGCCCGTGCAGCAATCACTGCCTGCATCATTGGCACATACGCTTCCATACACGCGCTGGTAAAGGCTGGATTCCACATCTTGCGATGGCGCGCATGCTCGGGGTCGTCCATATTCAGCAGCCCATGACCGAAATCGGCACCAATAATCGGCGTCCAGCCTTGGTCGTGGCTGAAGTGCTGGCGGTGTGTATGGAGCACGAAACGATTAGCTTCGGGTCCCACCATAAAAATATTAGTCTCATCCGCATCGTCCACTGGCACTTGAAAGATCGGACCGTGCTCCGATGCCATCTGGGCCAGCATGACCGGCAGTTCGCCGGCCATTACCTTCTCCCAGGGCAACTCGAGCATCGGTAGTTGCTCAACCGTTTTTGTCATACAAGTATTCCTTTGCGAGCAGTATATGTCAAAAGCGACGACAACTCTGTCATGTTTGTTGCATAAGCTCAACTCCCATAATCCTCACGAGCGCAGACCGCTGACTCGCACGCGCAGGCGATCCACCCTGATCTCTGGTAGAATCCTCTTGTGCAACTAATCGACACACACGTTCATCTCTTTGCCCCACAATTCGATCGTGACCGCGCAGCCGTCCTTGAGCGCGCGGCGGAAGCGGGCGTAGCCCGAATGATCGCCATTGGCTATGATCTGCCCACCAGTGCCGCAGCCCTCGACTTGGCCGATGCACACCCCCACATCTGGGCAACCGCCGGTATTCAGCCGCACTACGCCTCCGAAACCGGCCCTGTTGAGCTGGATCGGCTACGAACCATGTTGCAGCATCCCCGCGTGGTTGCACTCGGTGAAATTGGTCTGGATTACCACCATGATCGTGCACCCCGCCCGTTGCAAGCGGAGCTGTTCCGTCATCAATTAGCGCTCGCCCGTGAAATGGCTTTGCCGGTAGTTATCCATACGCGCGAAGCACACGCCGATACACTTATGATCTTGCGTGAGGCTGCGCAGGGCTTGCGAATCGTCATGCACTCATTTAGTGGTAATTGGCAATATGCGCAGGCGGTTCTTGAGCTTGGTGCCTACCTTTCGTTTTCGGGACCCGTGACCTTTCCCAAGGCGGTCGAACTGCACAAAGTCGCCCAAGCCATGCCGCTTGATCGGCTCCTGATCGAGACCGATTGCCCATATCTTGCGCCGCAAAACCACCGTGGACGGCGCAACGAGCCGTCCTACGTCCGCGAAGTCGCTGAACGGATTGCCGACCTGCGCGCGCTCTCGGTGGCAGAAGTGGCCGCGGCGACGTGGGCTAATGCCGAGGTGCTCTTCGGCCGGATGGAACCGAATCATGCCGGCGGTGGTTAATACAATGCAGGTGTTAAAGAATAAAGATCGAGATATGCCTTGATAGCTGATACTTCCCAGGCGTTTCGTGCCACGCGCGAACGCGCCCCCCAACATTGGATGCTCTCAAACGGCCCCTGGGCCTTATCGGTGCTCTTGGGCGCAGCCATGACCTTCGCGGTCGTGCAAAGCGTCGCCCTCTCAAATTGGGCGCATGGTCTAACGGTCATTACGCCGGTGGCAATTGGCGGCATTATGGTCGCTGCCGTCTTTGCCCGTTTCCGCTGGCTGCCCGGCTATCTGGCGCACCTGCTGAGCGCCGTCTTGGGTCTGGCCTGGACTGTGAAAATGCTCGGGCCACTCATGGATGCTGGCCTGACGACTTGGCGTGATCATGCGCTTGAATTATTGATCCATGGCATTGCGGCGAGCCGTCTGGCAGCCGAAGGCGGGGTCGGTGACGATCTGCTGCTCTTTGTGGCAGTTTTAGCATTAATCTCGTGGGCGCTCGGTTATGCCTCGATCTGGATGCTGCTGCGCTATGGCTGGGCTTGGTGGGTCGTATTACTCAACGCCGTCATGCTGTTCGTCAATTTGACCTATGCCTCGCCCAAACCCCCAATCGGCTTATTTTTCTTGTTCGACGCGGCGGCGCTGCTCATCATCGTGCAGCAAACCTATTTGCAACGCGCCCGCTCATGGGATGCGGCGCATATGGACTATCCTGACTTCCTCGGCTGGCGTTTCGTTGCCTCGAGTGTGTTGGTGGTTCTGGCGCTACTGGTGGGAACCACCTTGCTGCCGACTCGCATTACAACCACTCAGGCCGTGCATGCTTGGCAACTGATACGCGAGCCCTGGCAAATCATTCAGGCGCGCTGGGATCGAACCTTTTCGAATATTAATGCGCCTGCCAATGCAGCCGGTGGGGGCTTTTCGAGCAAAGCCTTTAGCTTTGCCGGGGCGCGAACGCTTGGTACAAATCTGGTCATGGAAGTGCAATCGCCACGCTTTGAATATTGGCGCGCCACAGCCTATGATCGCTATGATGGTCGGCTGTCGTGGTCCAATACGACCGGCGACCAGGCACGTGCTACGCTTGGTCGCTCAACCATCGAAGAATCGCGTACACCCCTCAACGCCAATACACGTGTGCCGCAGCTCGACACGCTTGATCGCGAGATCATCACCCAAACTGTTATTCTTCATCAAAATTTTCCGATAGCCACGCTATTCGCGGCGACCCAGCCGGTCGAATGGTCGCTCCCAACGCTGGTCGAGCATACCTTCCTTCAAGCGAACGGTGCGACGGTTGCCAACTTCGGTGATACCTCGTTGGTACAGGCCACCGATGCACTGCGGGATGGCACAAGTTATACGGTGGAATCGCTCGTCGCGAATGCCGACAAGGCGAGCTTACGCACTGCCGCCACCGAGTATCCCGCCTGGGTTCAGCGCTATCTCCAGTTGCCAACGACGCTCCCCCAGCGGGTACGTGATAAGACTCAATCGGTTGTCGCAGGTGCGAAGGCGGCGAACCCGTATGACAAGGCCGAAGCGATCGAAAGCTTCCTGCGTACCTTTCCCTATGATGAGCAGATCCCGTCACCCCCTGACGACCGCGATGTGATCGACTATTTCATTTTCGATCTGCGGCGTGGCTATTGTGACTACTTCGCATCTGCGATGGTCGTGATGTTACGCACCCAAGGCATTCCCGCGCGGGTGGCCCAGGGTTATGCCGGTGGTGAGTTCAATGCCAAAACTGGCCGCTATGATGTGCGCCAAAACCTCGCCCACAGCTGGCCCGAAGTTTACTTTCCCGGCTACGGTTGGCAGCGCTTTGAGCCTACCCCCGCTGGCTATGCCCATTCACCGCAGCGGGCTGAGTCAAGCCAAAGCGCCGCAGATAGCGCCGCAGCACTCCTAAATGGCCACTCCAAGAATGATCCTGAGGCAAGTGCGCTTGACCGGCTCGAACAACAGCTTACCGACCAGTCCATTAGAGCTCCAATTACCTCCGACGAGGCGAAAGCGGCGCAGGTCCGCTACCAGCAGGAGCAGGCAGCCAAGCAGCGCCTTATCTGGGAAGAGCGTGGTGCAGCCGGTGGTAGCCTCGCCGTTGTGCTTCTGGCCGGCTTGGTGTTCTGGCGCCGCCCGCGTAACCTTGGTCCGGCCGCCAAAGTGTATAGCCGTGTTCTGCGCTGGGCCGATTGGGCTGGCTTAGGCGCCAAAGCCTCGACAACACCTTATGAGTTTGCTGCCAACTTGAGTCGGGGCTTGCCCACTCACCGGCAAACCCTTGAAGCGGTTGCCGGGGCCTTTAGCCGCGAACAGTATGGCGCAACCGGTCCTGTCTCCGCTGATGCCGTCAATCACTCCTGGCGTACCTTGCGCTGGCCACTGTTGCTGGCCGTCCTCCGCCGTTTCACGCATCCACCGCGTATTATGATCCGCCGCGACCGGCGTCCCTAATAACGAATTGCCATAAGCAGCTTGCTCGTACTCGCCCACAAACGAGCCCGGTCGCACAGTGATGTGCGACCGGGCTCATCTTATTCCTAGCGGGCGCGGCCTTATTTTGGCAATGCCCCATAGTCGAGTGGGTTGACGTTAGCCCCATCGTTCCAGACTTGGTAGTCGAGATGTGGGCCACTTGATTCGCCTGTCGATCCTACATAGCCGATCAACTGCCCACGCTTGACTGTTGTGCCATCGGCTACCGCAAAACCTTTCAGGTGCGAGTAGCCAGTTTTGAAGTGCTCGCCGGTGACCCAGATATGGTTGCCGGCCGGAAAGGTATTGGCTGCTAGCTTAACGACGCCACTCATTGTGGCATACACGGGTGCGCCAAAGGTGCCTTCTGGCGTAGCCTGCCCACCGCCATTACCATCGATTGCTAGATCAACCGCGCCCCACACTGCCGCGGGTGCATGTGAGCCAACGCCATAGCCCTGAGTCATTACGCAACGCGTCGAGTCGAGGGGATTGCCCCACGCCATCTCCTGCGGGTGCGGATCGCTGGCCAACCCCGTCGTCTGCGCGGCTTGTTTGGAGAACAAGGCACTTAAGACATTTGGCTGGGGGGCCATGTTCTGCTGGACAGCATCACCACCCCAGTTGCTTAAGACCGGCGGGCGCGTAGTACGGCCAAAGGCAAACCATACTCCTACCACTGCGACTGCCACGAGCAACCAGTGACCTTTACCGTGTGCAAGGTCTTCCCAATCCACACTATTGTCCCTTCTGCCAGCTCTGGACCATCTGCTTGACCGAGTTAATATAGGCTAATTCGTCGTTGTTGTCGGCGGCCGGCGCGTACTTCGGAATAATCTCTTCGACGGTCGTGCGCCCCCACTCTCCAACGTACAAATCTTTGATCAATTTATACCAGTCGGCGATGCCCATTTGCCAGCTTCCATAGTCCCGGAAGCGGCCATAACATTGGTACCCCGCCGTACACACAATATTGCCAATATTATGTGTAGTACTGCCATCAGCCTTCCAGCCGGCCCATGCGGGATTAGAACCCGCGCTTGACTCATGGATAAAGAAGGCGAGGCAGATCGCAGGATCGATGCCATTTGCCTTGCCAAGATCATAAATGACCTGCCCTTGACCAACCGCAGGCGAGTGATACTGGGCTAAGACAGCATCGATCTGTGCGGCCGTAATCGTCGGTGCATGCATCACCTGCAAACCAAGCTTCGGCGCTGCCGCCGCTGCTGCTGCCTGTATTCCACCGAGTGCATTAAAGGTGCCTGCTAAGCCCGGCGCATTGCTGACGACATGTGGCTTGGTACGGCCCATCGTCACCCAGATCAAAACAGCCGCAACCGCACAGATAGTATATTGGCGCACGCGCATATCAGCGCTGCGTTCCTAGTTGCTGGCGTTCGGCTGCGGTGATAAGATGGAAGTTGTCGCCACTATTGACGTAGATCATTTCTTCGTTTTTCACGTTAATCACCAGATCGTTCTTGCCATCATGATTCACATCACTTAACCGCAAGCGCACTGGCGTCAAATCCTCGTCTGCTCCAAATAAATATGGTCCCTGCAAGACTTGGGCTTTCGTTGCGTCACCACCCGGCATCTCGATCACCACCACGCGTCGGTTCAAATTCATAGCCACGAAGTGCGTCGGTTCCCCGTTCGCTTCGTTATGGCCCACGGCCCCCGAAATTTGCATCGTCCGGGGCCGGCCATAGCGCAGATCATCGACCCAAATCCGGCCTTGACCGCTTGCAAGCAGCAGGGTTAGGTAGACCAGTGCAACCGTCGCTGCCGGTTTCCATAACTGCTCTAGTATACCAAATTTAACTAATGGACGCCTTGCCGCATAGACCTTGGCGGCGCTTCGGCGGGGGGTCGTGGAATGCAGACTACGGCTGGTAACGGCCATCACACACGCTCCTTGCTCGCTTATAAACTCGTAATCATCAGGTGATAGATGTATTATATGCGAACGCTTGTTCTACGTCAAGGGCGTAACAGCCGGATCTGCGAGATTTGGTGTAAACCGCGTACGTGACTACCCCACAATGCGTGCGACAGTATCGAGCATGGTATGCAAACTGAAGGGCTTGGCTATGAAGGCCGTATAGTGGCAGTGATCAAGCTTAATAGTGTCGCCGCCAGCACTCATTAGGATGACTGGAATAGAGCGGTGCTTGGGGTGTTGTGCCATTGCCTCACACAACGCACGACCATCCATCACCGGCATCATCACATCCGATAAAACCAAATCTGGCAGGAGTTTATCAAGGAAACCAAGTCCTTCGCGACCATTACGCGCCACCTGCACCCGATAGCCTTCGTCGATAAACAGGTCGGCGAGCATTTCGGCGATGACAGCTTCATCTTCTACGATCAAAATCGTCGTCATGCACCAACCTACTCAGTGCCGGCCGCTCCACTTACCTGCGGGTGGCCCACCGCTTCTCCAATGAAAGAATGTGCTGGCCCACCTAGAGCTGCCTGCACACTCTCACTTGTGGCAGCAACATCAATGCCATGGTATGTAATGCAGACCAGGGGATGTATCCATGCCGAAACGCTATAGGCTATAGGCAAGGCGAGCCGGCGCGAGGTTATACTGGATCGGTCGCTTGCAAGCCTTGAAGCAAGAAATGCACGACCCGATCTGCCAGATCTTCGGTCCGCCCACCGATGATGCGCCTGAGACTTTCAAAGGACTGTGGTTTGAGGAGCTCCGCGCAGAAGGCTGCTAAGGTGCGCGGATCGCCACGACGGAAGATGCCTTGTTGCTGGCCATCGGCAATGATGTGCTGGAGTAAGTGGTGTAGCGCTTCGGAAAGCTGCTGTTGTTCGTCGTTTAAGCTATAGCAGCGTCCATCCTGGCCCAGCCGTGCCCGCAGGTCGAGCAAAGCCGCTTGCTGTTCGTTACGGTGGTAGTGCATGTGGACCACGGCCGCTAACCGGCGCACGGGATCACGCTCGGCGGCGACGGCTTGTTGCAGGCCACGGTGCATATCACGGCAGGCGGCACGGCTTACAGCAGCGAAAAGTTGCTCTTTGCTGGGAAAGCGACGATACACGGTCCCCACGCCTAGTCCGGCTTGACGTGCGACCTCTTCCATCGTCACCGCCATACCACGCAGCGCGAACAAGGTTTGTGCCGCCTCCATCACGCGCTCTAGGTTGCGCTGTACATCTTTGCGCTCGCGCCGCTCACTGCCGTCCTGCGTTTCCATTACTTGTTCGTCCTTCAGAGTTAGCAAGGTCAACGTTCAGCACCTTGTAGCAGATTGTACCATGTCGGATGGGCAAAACGGAAGCTGTATTCCAGATCCTTGACAAAACGGAATACGTATTCCATAATACACGCGGAACTAAGGTTCCACTTTACGAAGGACATTACCGATGACTGACCAACAGACTACTGCTACGACTCAGAGCCTTAACACGCTGCCTCTGCTCGTGTTGAACGGCGCAGTTGTTTTTCCCCATACTATTGCTCGCCTGCCGCTAGATGCAGAGACGAGTCCGATCGCTGAAGCGAGTCTGCACAGTGGTCGGTTGGTGTTGCTGGCTGCCCGGCGCGAAGATGCGGCGGAGGATGCTCCATTAGCTCTACAGCTGTACCGCACCGGCGTCGTCGCACGGATCGAAGAAAGCGGCACGCTGCGGGATGGCACGCCTGGCTTGATCGTGCGTGGTTTGCATCGTGCCATACTGGGCGAACAAGCCCAAGAACAGCTGTACCCGCGCTTCGCGTTCATTGATCAGCCCGATTTGGTGATCCATAGTCCCGAGCTTGAGCAGCTCACGACCGACGTACGCGCTTCGATCGACGCTGTTTTGACGCTGCGTGACGTACCGCCAGAGATTCGTAACTTTGTTCGCAGCATTACCGATCCAGGCCAGTTGGCCGATCATACCGGCTATTCTGCGGACTATACCTTTGCCGAGCGTCAGGAGCTGCTCGAAACCTTTGATGTGGGGGCCAGGCTCCAAAAGGTGCTCGACTTCTATCGTAAGCAGCTAACGTTGCTCGAGGTTCAGGGTCGGCTGCGCCAGGAGATGCACGAGGGCGCTGCTAAACAACAGCGCGACTTCTTCCTGCGCCAACAAAAGCGCGCTATTGAAAAAGAGTTGGGCGAAGAAGATCCCGATGCCGGCGAGCTGGCCGATCTGCGAGCCAAGCTAGAAGCTGCTGATCTGCTGCCCGAAGCGCGTAAAGAGATCGACCGCGAACTGAGCCGTCTGGAGCGCATGAATTCGGCCTCGCCCGACTACCAGATGGTTCGCACCTACCTTGAACTGGTTTCTGAGCTGCCTTGGAATGTACAGACTGGTCAGCCCATCAATATTAATCATGCGCGCGATGTGCTGAATGCGGATCACTATGGTTTGGATAAGATCAAAGAACGCATTCTCGAGCATCTAGCGGTGAAGCAGCGCCTGGCGAGCCACCCACAGGGTGAGGGCGAGCGTGGTCGCGAGCCAATTCTGGCGCTCATTGGACCTCCCGGTGTTGGCAAAACGAGCCTGGGTCAAAGCGTCGCACGGGCCTTAGGCCGCAAGTTTGTACGCATCAGCCTGGGTGGTGTGCGCGATGAGGCCGAACTGCGTGGCTTCCGTCGGACCTATATTGGCTCGGCGCCGGGACGCATTATTCAGGAACTCCGCCGCGCCGGTGCGGCTGATCCGGTTGTGCTGCTCGACGAGATCGACAAGCTAGGCTCGGACTACCGCGGTGATCCGGCGGCCGCGCTGCTAGAGGTGTTGGACCCCGAGCAGAATGATACCTTTACGGATCATTATTTGAACCTACCCTTCGACCTGAGCAACGTTCTGTTCATTGCGACGGCCAATAGTTGGGATACGGTGCCGCCGGCGTTGCGCGACCGTATGGAAGTGATCGAGCTAAGCGGTTATATCGAAGACGAAAAAGTGCGCATCGCCCAGCAGCATCTGCTGCCCAAGCAGTTATGCGCTAACGGCCTGTCTACTGACGAGGTTAGCGTGGACGAGCCGGCCTTACGCACGATCATCGGCGATTACACGCGGGAGGCTGGCGTCCGTAACCTGGAGCGCCAAATTGGGACGGTGCTGCGGCGTGTAACGCGCCAGTTGGCCGAAGGCGCGACGTCAGTCACTCCTACGCAGATCACACCAGAGTTTGTACGCGAGGTGCTTGGTCGTGCACGGTTCCATAACGAGGCGCAGGAGCGCATTGATCAGCCAGGCATCAGCACCGGTATGGTGTGGACGCCCGTGGGCGGCGATATCGTTTTTGTCGAGACGGCGGTCGTCCCCGGCACCGGTGGCCTGAAGATCACCGGCCAGTTGGGCGATGTCATGCGTGAAAGCGCCGAAGCCGCGCTGACCTTTGTGCGCTCGCGCTCGCAGCGCTTGGCCATTGATCCGACCTTCTTCGATACGCACGCCGTTCACATTCACGTGCCCGGCGGTGCGGTCCCGAAGGATGGCCCGTCGGCCGGCATTACGATCGCGACCGCGCTGGCTTCGGCGGCGACCGGGCGGCTCGTCCGCGACGATGTGGCAATGACCGGCGAGATCACGCTGCGGGGCCGCGTGCTACCGATCGGCGGTATCCGCGAAAAGGCGCTGGGTGCGCACCGTGCAGGCATTCGCACGATCATCCTGCCGCGTCGCAACATGGATGACCTCGACGAGCTACCGCGCGACGTGTACAACGAACTGCGTTGGGTGCCGGTTGATACCCTGGACGAGGTGCTAACCGCTGCCCTCATGCCCGCCATACTTGAGCCTTGGACGACACTCGACGGTCTCCATGGCCTTGAGAACCAACTCGAACGGCTGGCTGCATAACGTTTACTCGTGCGCTCGCACAACACAAAGGCCGCATCCTCCTCGGATACGGCCTTTGTGTTACTCATATGTCATCAAACCGGTTGCGCTCCTGCCTTTGGTGGGTGATAATAGTCACACTCGGACCGCTACACCTATCTGCTCGCCCCTAGATTTGGTAGCACGGGCTGACCCTGAGCCGGCCTCGGCTCACTGCGTAAGGTGACCAATAATGATCAATGAAGACGGTCGCAAGTACACGGGCCGTGTCGTTCTGGCTGTGTTTGTGATTGGACTGCTTGCACTGGCGACGTTTCAAGGGGTGAAGCCCGTTGCGGATACTACAGTGGCCGGGGTAAGCCCTTTGGCGCCAGCAGGTGGTGCTCCCGCGAGGCTCGTTGCTGGACATGGGGCGAGTGACGGCGGACAGCCACAGGCGGTAGCGGGGGCCTCGAACGGTGTCCTGGTAGGACACTCGTCCAAGAATGACGTGTCCCGGCCCCTCCGTGATATGCAGCCTATTCATCCGAATGTCTTCGGGCCGGCCATCGAAGCAGAGAGTCGCAACGAGAAGATCCCGCTCTTCGGCCATCAGGATGTGGCTGACCCGGTCGTACAACGTTCGCACCAAGCCCATGCTGCGAATTCTAAGGCAGCTCCGGTTGCCGGCGTAAACTTTGCCGGCATCAGCAATGTTAGCGGTCAGTGCGGCTGCTTGCCGCCCGACACGAATGGTGCCGCTGGTCTTACGCAATATGTGCAGAATGTTAACAGTGCCTTTCAGATCTTCGACAAAACCGGCGCGTCGTTGTACGGTCCGGCCAATGTGAACACCGTGTGGAGCGGCTTCGGTGGCCCGTGCGAGCTTAACAACGATGGTGACCCGGTAGTGGTCTATGACCGGATCGCCAATCGCTGGTTAATCAGCCAGTTCAGCGTGATCACGGCACCACCTTATGACGAGTGTATCGCGGTTTCCACAAGCGCCGATGCAACCGGCTCATGGAACCGGTATGCCTTCCAGTTGAGCACCACCGTCTTCCCGGATTATCCCAAGTTTGGCGTATGGCCGGACGGCTATTATATGTCGGTCAACCAGTTCAACAACGGCACGACCTATGCCGGTCCCCAGCCCTACGTCTTTGACCGCACGGCGATGATCGCTGGACAGAGTGCGACCTTCCAGACCTTGCCGCCACTGGGCCCGAACGCCAGCCCATTAATGCCTGCCGATCTGGATGGCAACACTTTGCCGCCCAGCGGCGCGCCCAACTACTTTGTCCAATTCACTTCCCCTCCCCCCTTCTCGCTGGGCGTATACAGGTACCACGTGGATTGGACCACCCCCGCCAACTCGACGTTCACGAACTCGGCTAATCTGGCCATCGCCGGGTTTACCGAACTGTGTCCCTCGACACGGAATTGCTTGCCTCAGAAAGGTACGACACAGAAAGTAGATGGCATCGGCGACCGGCTGATGTTCCGGCTGGCCTATCGCAATTTTGGCGATCACGAGGCCATGGTCATCAGTCATAATGTCAAGGCCAACGTGGGTAGTGGCAACCAATCAGGTGTACGCTGGTACGAGATCCGTGACCCGGGCGGCGTGGCTACAATCTTCCAGCAAAGTACTTACGCTCCCGATACTAACAGCCGCTGGATGGGCAGCGCGGCGATGGACCAGCTCGGTGACATCGCAGTAGGGTACAGCGTGTCGAGCAGTACGGTGTATCCTTCGATCCGCTATGCCAGTCGTGCCCCCAGCGACGCGGCCAGCATCTTATTGGATGAGACATCGCTGGCCGATGGTGCCGGTTTCCAGACGAGCACGTACGCCCGATGGGGTGACTATAGCGATATGACCATCGATCCGTCGGATGATTGCACCTTCTGGTATACCCAGGAGTATTACACGGCCGGCAGTGACCGCAATTGGTCTACCCGCATCAGCTCCTTCAAGTTTCCGGCTTGTGGTGGCGTTACGCCGACGCCAACAAGCACAGCATCCGCTACCACGACGCCCACGGGCACTGCGACGAGCACGGCTACACCTTTAAACACACCGACCTCGGTGCCCGCGACACCGACCGGTACCCCGACGCCACCATCGGGTAATGTCTACCTGCCGTTGGTGGTGGTAGTGCCGCAGTAAGAGGGAACTCACGATGGTTCGAGGTCATATAGTTATTAGTCGGCGATGAACTGTTGGCGATCACCACCTCCATAGTCGTGTTGGCGACAGCAACGGCGATACCGCGTGTGATAAACGGCGCAGCCAATTGTTCGGCATTTTTACCAGCGGTAAGTACCTGAGTGAGCGTGGCGCTCCGCACATCTGGTTCTTCCGAAGCGGTGGGGAGAATCAGCAGGAGTCAGTGGTACGAGGAGTAACTGTGAGCACGCAAGCAATGAGTCATGAGGAAGCGAGACCACAGGCAACGGCGGACGAGATCACCATCGCCGACGTTCGCTTTGAGCACCTGCGCGAGACGCTTGGCGCAGGCTCCGCTCAGCCGCGGCTATCCTGGATGGTTGCAACAACCATCAACGGCTGGCACCAAGCAGGCTACGAAATCGAAGCGTACGGGCCAGACGACCAGCTCCATGGCCAGTCCGGGGAGGTCGAGTCTGACCAATCGGTGCTCGTCGACTGGCCGTTCGCGCCACTGCAGTCGCGCGAACGTCGTGCCGTACGGGTGCGCGTCTGGGGCGTTCAAGGCGCACGATCCGAGTGGAGCGCGCCGGCTCGTGTCGAAGTGGGACTGCTCCATCCCGACGACTGGACGGCGCGGTTCGTCACACCTAACTGGGAGGAGGACACGAGCCAGCTGCAGCCCGCGCCTCTGCTGCGACGCGAATTTGACGTACGCCCCGGTGTGATGCACGCTCGACTGTATATCACGGCGCACGGCGCCTATGAGGTACAGATCAATGGTACAACGGTCGGTGATCACGTCCTTGGCCCCGGCTGGACCAGTTACAACCACCGGTTGCGTTACCAGACCTTCGACGTGACCGGCCTGCTCCACGAGGGCCGGATTGCCATCGGTGCCATACTGGGCGACGGCTGGTACCGTGGACGACTGGGCTTCGGCGGCGGACGTCGCAACATCTACGGCGACCGGCTCGCGCTCATGGCGCAGCTCGAGATCAGCTATGCCGACGGGACAACCGACCGCATCGTCACCGATGAGCAGTGGCAAGCGGCTACCGGACCAATCCTTGCGAACGACATCTACGACGGCGAGACCTACGACGCGCGGCTAGAGCGTGACGGCTGGTCGATGCCGGACTATGACGACCGCGATTGGCACGCTGTACGGCCGGTTGACCGTGATTTGACGACTCTGGTCGCGCCCTCCGGACCGCCCGTACGCCGTATCGAACTTGTCGCACCGGTCGCCATCACAACGTCACCGTCGGGTCGCACGATCGTCGACTTCGGCCAGAACCTCGTCGGCCGGCTGCGCCTGACGGTGGAGGGCGAAGCGTGCACCACGATCACTCTCCGCCATGCCGAGGTCTTGGAACACGGTGAGTTAGGCACCCGCCCGCTCCGTGGCGCAGCGGCCACCGACCGGTATACCCTGCGTGGCGAAGGCAGGGAAAGCTGGGAGCCGCGCTTTACCTTCCACGGCTTTCGCTACGCGGAGGTGGACGGCTGGCCGGGCGAACTGCGACTCGATGACCTCCGCGCGGTGGTTTGTCACTCCGATATGGAACGCACTGGCTGGTTCGAGTGTTCGGATGCGTTGGTCAACCGCCTGCACGAGAACGTGGTCTGGGGCATGCGCGGCAACTTCCTCGACCTACCGACCGACTGCCCCCAACGCGACGAGCGCCTGGGCTGGACGGGCGACATCAATGTCTTCTCGCCGACGGCATCCTTCCTCTACGACTGTACCGGCTTCCTCCAATCGTGGCTTCAAGACCTAGCGGTCGAACAGCACGAGTTCGGCGGTTCAGTGCCGTTCGTCGTCCCAACTACCTTAGGCGGCAACCCACCGGCCGCCGTCTGGGGCGACGCCGCGGTAATGGTGCCGTGGGTGCTGTATGAGCGCTTCGGCGACGCAGGTATTCTGGCCCAGCAGTGGGAAAGTATGCGGAGCTGGGTAGACTTAGTGGCGGCGGCGGCGGGCGAGCGGCGGGTGTGGGACAAAGGCTTTCAGTTCGGTGACTGGCTCGATCCCGCAGCTCCACCGGATCAGCCGGCGGAGGCTCGCACGAGCCGCTACATTGTCGCCACCGCCGCCTTCGCCCGTTCGGCCGAACTGCTCGGCAAGGCGGCGGAGGTGCTTGGTCGCATCGCCGATGCGGAACGCTACCGTGCCCTCGCCGCCGACGTGCGCGCGGCGTTTAGCAAGGAGTACGCGACGCCGAACGGCCGCCTCATGACTGACGCGACCACCGGCTATGCGCTTGCCATCCAATATGGCCTGCTGCCCACCGCCGAACAGCGCCAACGCGCTGGCGAACGGCTGGCGGCGCTGGTCCGCAATAATGGCTATCTGATCAGCACCGGCTTTGTCGGCACGCCGCTGGTCTGTGATGCGCTGTGTAGTGTGGGAGCGCACGAGGACGCCTACCGCTTGCTCTTGCAACGCGAAAATCCGTCGTGGCTGTACTCCGTCAAGATGGGCGCTACCACGATCTGGGAGCGGTGGGACAGCATGCTGCCCGATGGCTCGATCAATCCTGGCGAGATGACCTCGTTCAACCACTACGCCCTGGGCGCGGTTGCCGACTGGCTGCACCGCACCGTCGCTGGCCTCGCGCCCGGTGAACCGGGGTATCGGCGGCTTGAGATCCGGCCATTGCCGGGCGGTGGACTAACCAGCGCCCGGGCCCGGCATAAGACCCCTTATGGGATCGCCGAGTGTGGCTGGGCGATCAAAGACGACCTGTTGGAGCTAAGCATCGTGGTGCCGCCCAACACGACCGCGCGTGTTACCCTGCCGGGCGGCAACGCAGCGCCGACCGACGTCGGATCGGGAACCCACCATTGGTCAGTGCCGTACCAGCTGCCCAGCCCGCCCAAGCAGGCCCTCTCGCTCGACAGCCCGATCCGCGACGTCATCGCTGATCCTGAAGCATGGGCGGTCGTCCTCCCTGCGATTCTCCGCTATGTGCCGAGGTTCAACACGATTGACGGGAACGAGGATGCTCCGGTACGGCAGATCTTTGCCTTTCAGTCGCATAGCCCAGCGATCCGAGCCGCCATTGAAGCCGCGCTCGCCGGGCTTGGACGATAGGTCATGGCGAGGCCGGGCTAACCGGCCTCCGCTCAACGTCCAGCCCTACATATTGTTTGGGGAACGCATTGAGGTTTTTCGTTTGGACTCATCGAAAGCTGTCGGAGGTAGTCCGCGCTTTCAATGTCCCGACGACACTGGTATAAGCCGATGACACCGACGACGAACTTTCTCGCAATTGATCTAGGCGCCTCCAGCGGTCGTGTCATGCTGGGTCGCTGGGACGGTCAGCGCATCGCTG
>JBBRHB010000023.1:0-16799 GCA_038223355.1 Chloroflexales bacterium | reverse complement strand
GCGCCTGCAGCATGGAAGGCGGTCATGAAGTTCACGGCTGACCATGCACGCATCACGGCACCCATCCAAGCAGTCACCGAGATATCCTTCGGCGTCTTGTTGCTGCTGGGCCTTCTGACACGCCCGGTTGGCCTAGCTGCCTTTGCGTTTCTTACCAGCTTATGGGTCTCCGAATTGGGCACCGCCTGGATCTGGGAGTTACTGATACCGATGACCGTCGCCCTGAGTCTTGCATTAGGCGGGGCCGGTCGTGCACTGGGCGTTGATGGCGCACTTCATACCCGCTTACAGGCAACCGCACCTGGTAATGCCATCGCCCGCTTGCTCTATGCTATCACCTGATCTCGCCGCCATGCCGTGCGGCGCGGATCAGCCGGCGAGTGAGACTGCCACCACTGACGAGGTGCGTTCCCGGTATATCCTCATGGGGTTAGCCGGGATCGCGCTGTTAAGCGTGGGTCTATATATCGCGGGCATAACCGTGCCGTATCCCTTGAGTAACGGATTGCTCACTCCCCATACGACCTGGCCGCCGCTCGTCAATTTTTCGCTGGTGGCCGGTCTCCGGCATGGTATCGTCTATGGTCTCCTGATAGCAGCATATATGGTGGCTCTTCGCTTGGCGGTTCGCGTTCCGGTGCGCGCCGTTGTCGTGACCTCCCTGATCGTCGCAGGCAGTTGGTTGATCTTCTGTGGCAGTCTGCTGCGCGCGTACCCCGGCGATTCCCTTGATATTTTCGACTATGTGTTTCGCGGGCGGATGCAAGCACTCTTCGGTGCGAGCCCGCTGGCGACGACCCCGGACGCTTTTCAAAACCAGCCCTGGTATGCATACCTGACCTGGAGTAATTGGGTCGACGCCTATGGTCCCCTGTGGGAGTATCCGAGTGCGCTCGTCGCGCGCTTGGTCGGTTTGCGCCATACACCGACACTGGCCGACTATATTATCGGCTACCGCTTGCTCGCGATCACCCTGACGACGATCAGTGCCGGTATCCTGAGCAGCATCATGGCGCGCCGTGACCGCCGGCAAATACCGGCTGCCCTGGTCGCATGGCTGTGGAATCCCGTGCTAGTTATCTCCGTCGCGGTCGGTGCCCATAACGACGGGATGATGATCATGTTGATGCTGTTGGCCGTGCTCGCCTTTCAGCGCGAGCGTTTTACCCTCGGTCTCGTCGCGCTCGGTATGGCCGGTCACGTGAAGGTCACTGTCCTGGTCCTCGTACCGGTCTTCCTCGTGTGGCTGGTACGGCGTCGTGGTCTCCGGCCCACACTTTGGGCCAGCCTGCGCGCTGTAGCGATCATACTGCCGGTCTCCTGGCTCCTGTATCGACACTATGGTGGCTGGATTACCTTGCTACGCATGGTGCGCGAGCGAGCTATTCTTACCTACAATTCCATAGCCAACATCGTCTTTGATCAGCTCCGTATTCGTGGTAATTGGGATGAAACCCTGGCCCGTCAGTTCGTTATTCGCGGGTCGTCGCTCGGTTTCTTGGTCGCCGGTGGCCTGCTCCTGCTGCTGTTGTGGCGGCGCTCGCGAACCGAGACAGATGATGGCCTACTGTGGCGCGCCGGTATGTGGGTGATTCTGGCGTATTTACTCATTGGCTGCTTCTGGTTTCAAAGCTGGTATGTCGTGTGGGTTCTGGCGCTGGCGGCGTTGCTCCCAGGCGACCGGTTTACACAAACCGTTTTGCCGCTCTTTGCTGCGGGTGCCTTATGGAGCAATGTGCTGACCGATTTTCTAAACCAGGATCCGGCGCATCATTTCCAAGGTCCGCAGATCGATCTGCTGATGATGGGTATTTTATTGGCTCCGCCGGTGCTGGCACTGCTGGTCTTGGCCATTCAGCGCATGCTGATACAACGTATCGGACGGCCAACGGTCGTGCCGGCCTCCGCGCCTTTCCCAAATGAGTGAGCATGCCACGACTTGGTCGTCTTATAATGACTGGGTAGAAGGTGAGGTAATGTGGTAGTCGTGGCGATCATTCCGGCATTGAACGAAGCAGCAACCATCTCGGCTGTAGTGCAGTCAATCTCCCAGCGCGTTGTGCAACGGATTATAGTTGTCGATAATGGCTCGACGGACAATACTGCTGGCATCGCGCGCGATGCTGGTGCCGACGTCGTACTGGAGCCGCGGCGCGGCTATGGGAATGCGTGCCACGCTGGTGCCGAGGCGGCATCGGATGCTGATATCGTCGTCTTTCTGGATGGCGACGGTTCGTTCGATACCGCACAGATCAGCGCAGTGGTCGAACCAATTATTGCAGGACGAGCCGATTTGGTGCTGGGCTCACGCGAGCTCGGCGGCGTGCAGCGCAATGCCATGCCTGCACACCAACGCTTTGGGAATCGTCTCGTCGCATGGCTGCTCCGGCTGTTATATGGCATACACGTCACAGATGTCGGACCATTTCGCGCAATCCGCCGCACGACGCTTCAGGCACTCGACATGCGTGAGCCAACCTACGGCTGGCCCACGGAAATGATTGTGAAGGTGGCCCGCCGCAAGCTTCCGATCATAGAAGTCCCAACCAGCTATGGTGCCCGCCTGGGCGGCGAATCGAAGGTCGGTGGCACCATTCGTGGTTCGGTGCTGGCGGGCTACCATATGCTGGTCCTAACGCTCAAGTACGCTTGGCGCTGATGGTGAAACGCTGCCTGATTATTGTCGCCAAAGAGCCGGTCGCCGGCCAAGTAAAGACGCGTATGGCCGGGACGTTGGGGGCAGATCGAGCGGCTGCCTTATACCGGTGCACGCTGCAAGATACCATCGACATCGTGGCGAGCTATCCCGCCGTCGAGCATGTGATCAGCTATGCTCCGGCAAGCACCGCTGAAGCTTTTTTTGCGGCCCTCGCGCCTGGGTTCACCCTTATTCCTCAGCACGGCACTGGCTTTGGGGAGCGCTTATTCAGTGCGTTCACGCAGCTTGCGGCCCAGGGGGCGGACCAGTTGGTGATGATCGGCACCGACAATCCCAGCGTGCCACATAGGGCGCTTGAGGAGGCCTTCGCTGCCCTCGACCGCCCAGAGGTCGATGCTGTGCTCGGCGCCGTTTCCGATGGTGGCTATTATCTCATCGGCATGCGCCGGCCCCAGCCTATCCTGTTCGAGCGCATCACCTGGAGTACCGACGTTGTGGCTGCTCAAACGCGAGAGCGCGCCATGGAGGCTAGCCTTACGCTCGTTGATGTGCTGCCCTGGTATGATCTCGACACCGTGGTGGATCTGCAAATCTTGCTGGACGATGTCGCCGCAAGCGGCGATGGCCGGGCACCGCGGACCTACGCCTTTGTGCAAGAACTAAGCGAGGCTGAACTAAAGGGCTAGCTAACCATTTCGCTATGGTTATATGCGGCGCATCACGGTGTACACGAATGATTGTGTGGTACCAAAGGGTGTTGTGTGAAGCTCTGAGCGAGTCGTTAGAAGCTCAAAGGACGGTCCGAAAGCGGCGTGCAGCGAGGCGGCACTGTAACGCATCACCGTCAGGTTGCTGCACTTTTCAGGGCCATCGAGCGCGAAGGTGCCGACGATCACATAGCCTCCAGGGGCGAGTGCCCGGCTCACCGCCTTTAGATAACGCTCCCGGTCCGTGGCTGACGTGAGGAAGTGAAAGGTAGCACGGTCGTGCCAAACGCTGTAGATCGCAGGTGGCAGGCTTATCTGGGTAATGTCATCCTCAATCCATGTGACCGAGTGCGCCCGAGCACCGAGCCGGGTCTGTGCCCGCTGTAGGGCAGACCCAGAGATATCGAGTACAGTCAGGTGTTCGTAACCGCGTTGCAGCAGCTGGTCAACGAGGGTCGCTGTCCCGCCGCCTACATCAATGATGGGCGCGGTCGTTGCTACTCCAGTTCTCGTAATGAGATCGAGCGATAGCTGTGGGATCGTCTGATACCAGCTGACCTCCGCCAGTTCTTTTGTTGTGTAGATCGTCTCCCAGTGTGTTTTAGGATCCATGTCTGAGCTTTCCTTGCTCGTTGGCTCGCCTTGTTGCCTCCCACAGCCCTAAGCGAAGCGTTGAGAGAGTACCGAGAAGAGCAGGCCACCGATCAGATAATGGGCGACCGAGATGATGGTCATGTAACTCAACAGGCGGGTTGACCACCCTCTCAGGCCCAATGCTGTCAGCATCAGCAGTGGCACCGTGAAATCAAGCGTGTAGCGGGGACCCCATTGCACCCAGCCCGTACTCAGCAACAACAGGATCGGAACGGCGACCAGCACGATTGAGCCCAGCAACGCCCACATGGACCACGAACGACGACCCCGCCAGATGCCCCAGCCGGCCGCAAAAAAGACCGGGCTAAGCAAAAATAAACTACCCCCTTCACGTGACGCAGGGCGTATTGGGAACGGGTAGGCTATATATTGGTAGAACAGGTTTCTCGGGACGTAGTGCAGGCTGAAGGCACCGTAACGAGCAAAGTCGGCAGCGAAGTGGCTGCCCATTTGGTGATAGTCGACACCATTCGAGACCACGCTCCCGAACCGCAGCTGGTTATATAGTCCGAGCAGCCCGATTGCCAAGATGACTGGGGCGACGCCAACTACGACAAAGCGGAGCCGTGCATGCCAACGGAACGTGCGATGGGTATATAAGAGATAGCATGCTGGCCACAGCCCGTCAAACAACATGTGGTTGCGTGTGAGAAAGGTGCACGCGAAACAGCAGCCGGTCAAAAAGAATCCTGCCGTCTTTTGTATGCTAAGCGCCACCAGGTAAGCCACCACGACACTCAGAAAGCCAAGGAGCTGCTCGGTTGGCCACACCTTCCCGAAGGGTGCTAGCGTAACATGTACCGTGCCCAGTGCGAAAAACAGCACCAAGATGCCACGCTGCATCCGTCGTAGTCGTATCACCCGATGCCGGCAAAGCTGGCGCAGCAGGAGTGCTACCAGTGCTACATTGGCTACCGCGATGGCGAGCGTGAAGATGACGTCGCTAAATCCCGCTCCCCATACCGCAACGAACGGCATCATCAGCACGGCCGGCAGCGGTGGCCAATACAGGTAGTACTTACCGTGAAAGAGACTGAGATCAAGTGTTGCGGGAGGTGTGCTGCGCAGGTTGAGCTGCCCCTGCAGAAAGGCATCAGCAAGCAAGTTGAAGTAGGCGAATGGCGATGCTTTGAGCGACGGATCGTGCACTATGGCAATGAGGCCGTAGACCACCAACGCCAGGAGGCCACTCCCGAGCGGCGATTCCCAAAGCAAAGCCCAACGGCGTAGCGCCGGCATGACCCAGTCAATGGGCGGCCTCATTGCACGAGTGGACCTCTCAGCCCCGGTCTCTTGCATCCCGCGCTGAACCGCCCTCCTCTCGAGGGATTACCATATGACGATACAGGTTTCGGTGCGACGGACGCCCACGGCGCCCCCTATGCCGGTCGTTATTCAATTGCCGAGCGATTGTAAATCTGGACTTTCGACAAAGGCGATCAGGTCATACTGGCCACTAACGGCGTGTACTTCTTTGATGACGGAGCCGTCAAGCTCCATCTCCGGCAGTTCCCGGAAGAGATCTTGGACCCGTGTCGGTTCTGCTTCAATGAGCACATAGGCGTGAATCACGGCATGAACTCCTTTATCCCGTGTAAGGCTCCCGACGGGAGCCAAGGGGCTATCCTCAAGTAAATGTCATCAGCGGGACACCACCGGTCTCCGCCATAACCGCAAGTTGTTCGCGCACACGATCATAGGCGGCTGCCAGTGGGAAGATCTTTTTGCTCACCTGCATATCGGCATCCGTGGAAAGCGGATGCCAGAACACGCCGTCGAGATTGACCGTCAATTCCGGCACCAGATTATCCATGCCCAACTCAAGACCCTCTTTGGAATACCCGCGCTTAGCGAGCGGGCGGACAAAGTGATCTTCGTCGGGAATCCCTAGCGCGCGGTGAAAGGCACAGACCTTATCCAGATGCGGCGCGTTGGCGGGTGTTTCGGTCGTCGAAAGCCGTACGCGGAAACCGCGCTCCTGCAGAAGTTTGATGCCCTCGACCGTCTTCGCCCACGACCCTGCACCGCGATATGCGTCGTGGTCTTCGGGACGTCCGCCATCCAGACTGACCTGCACATGCAGGTTGTCATTGGCAACGGCCACGAGTTTGTCCAGACGCGAGCCGCGGAGAAGCATAGCATTCGTTAGCACCGTCGTTCGCACACGGGCCGAAGCATAGGCCAGCATGTCGTAGATATCGTTGAGAATGAAGGGTTCACCGCCGGTCAAAAAGACATCGGTGAACCTGAGTTCGACTGCTTCATCAACGAGACGCTGTACATTCGCTAGGCCGATGGCCCGGCGCGGCGCGTTGGGACTGGATTTAGCGACACAATACGAACAGCGCAGGTTGCAGTCATAGTTAGTGTAGATCCACAGCTTCCAGTCAAGGGTCGGTGGCGCCAACGATAACTCGGTTGTGGGCAGCGAGTTAGTCATAATCAGTAGCTCAAGCTGGCGGCGCCCTGGCCAAGAAACTCAACAACGGCTGCGCCGCCCGCAAACGTTGCCCCTGCAACGACTTGGTCCGACTGTAGACCACGTGCTTGAAAGCAAGGTGGGCACACCCAGAGCTTGCCACCATTCTCGGTGAATGCGGCTAAAAGTTCCTTGAGCGGCTTGAAGCCTGGTGACGTGATATCATCGGTGTAACCCTGTGTCGCCAGGCGTACTGCCTCGACATTGAGGAATATAACGACTTCTTGTCCTGCCGCCACACCGGCATTCGCAACGACGAAGGCGACCGTGGTTTTATCGGCGTTGTCTTTTGCAGTCGTCAAATTAATGAGTAATTTTGACATAGGTGTACTTTCCTTATAATGACCTTCCCTGTCATTCTAGCCTGTAATCATGCGGCTGTCGACTACCCGTCGTCACCTGGACGTTGTTTCTGGATGACGAAGCGCTGCGGCTGTGCAGCGAGATCCATTGTGAGCAACCGATTGTGGGTCTGGCGGCACCAGGCCGGAATGTCAACGCCCGCAGCTAAATCATAGGCTAGCACTTCGAGCGTTTGACCGGGTACTAACTGTTTCATCGCCTGAAAGATCAACAGTGTCAACTCCCCACAGCCGCTTGGGCCAGCATCTAGCTGTCTATCTGGCATCACGCGTCCGCGGCCCAGACGCTTCATAGTTTACAATCATCGTGTCAAGCAGCTCATTCCGTCCTGCGTCCACGTTCTGAGCAGCGGGATGCGCATCATACCAGGCGATGATTTCGGCCGCCCCTTGGCTAAAAGGAATAGTCGCGACATAGTCCGGCACTAGGCGCTTAATCTTGGTGTTGTCAAAAATCATACTATGTGCTTTGTCGCCCAATACGCCGGCTCCCCAATTTGCGTCATAGGCGGCGATCAGTTCCGATGGTAGATGGACAATGTTGGCCCGGACACCCGCCGCATCTGCCAGAAGCTCAAAGATTTGATTCCACGTCAACAGTTCGTCTGATGTAATGTGGACCGCGTCGCCGAGCGCGTGTGGATTGCCTAATAACCCAACAAAGCCCTTGGCAAAGTCACGATGATGAGTCAACACCCACAAGGATGTGCCGTCGCCGTGCACGACCACTTTTTTCCCGGCACGCATGCGGTCAATGATGGTATAGCCGCCATCGATTGGTAACGATCTGGCGTCATAGGTATGAGAGGGGCGCACAATCGTCACCGGAAAGCCTTCCTCGCGATAGGCCACCATCAAGCGCTCTTCACAGGCTATCTTCGCTCGTGAGTACGACCAAAATGGATTGTGAAGCGGAGTTGATTCGGTAGTGGGCCAGTTGACAGGCGGCTTTTGATAGGCCGAGGCCGAACTGATGAAGATGTACTGCTTGGTGCGACCCTTAAACAGCGCCAGATCCGTCTCTACATGCTCCGGTGTGAAGGCCACAAAGTCGGCCACCACATCGAACGTTCGATCCTTGAGAACCTTGGACACGGCGTCTTTGTCGCGGATATCGCCCTGTAGCACGACCACACCTGCCGGCAGAGGCCGTGTCGCATGGCCGCGATTGAGCAGCGTTAGATTAATGCCCCGCGCAGCTGCCAATTCAACACACGCTGAACTGATAATGCCGGTACCACCGATGAAGAGAACGTTCAAGCTATCCTCCTATAATATAAAGCGAGTTCAAGCTTCGACCAGTACCTTCGTCCCGGACTGAAACGACTCGATAGCTGCATAGGCCAGCACCAGTGCGCGCCGTCCGGCCCGGGCAGGCACCGGAGGTTCTTTGCCCTGCCGAAAAGCATCAAGCAGCAAATTAATGTGTGTGTCAAACGTTCGGTGAAACTCGCGCGCCCGGTCATTAAAATAACCTGCTTGCCATATTTCGCCAACTTCACTGCCCGTTGCTTGAAATGAGTAGCGCCGCACCGTATCTTCGACCACCACCCGCCCGTGGCTCCCATTGATCTCAAGGCGATGTGTGCCCGGATACGCATAGGATGAGTCATACGAGCCGACGAGGCTACCGACGGCACCGTTGGCAAAGCCCAAAGCCAGAACCACGGTTCGGTAGCCCTGACCGGTCTTGTCGGTCATCTGTGCTGCGATCGACGAGATCGGTCCGCACAAGTACTCCAACATATCGAAGCCATGGCACTGCGTTTCGATGAGATTTGCATGCGGATGATCACTCGTGCCCTCACCACCAAAACGCCACGTGGCGAATAGTACGTCACCGAGACGACCCTCTGTCAGTGCTGTGTGAGCGAGTTGGACAGGCTCGGCGAAGCGGTGATTGAAATTGATCGCGAAAAAGAGCTTCCGCCGCGCTGCTTCCTCCAGCAGCGTATCCGCTTCTTGCAGGTCGAAAACCAACGGCTTCTCAACGAGCAACGGGTAGCCGGCACGAATCACCGCCAGTGTTGGGGCAAAGTGACCTTGGTTGGGCAGGCTCAGACTGACCAGATCGGGCCGCTCAGCCCGCAGCATCTCGTCCACGTCCAGATAATAGCGCGTGCCAAACTCGTCGGCACGCGCTTTCGTTCGCTCGGGTGTCCGTCCAACGATCGCACAGAAGTCGACGTCGGCCCGCTCGGCGAAAATGCGGGCATGTTGCCGTCCCCAGCCGCCCGCACCGACAAGCGCGATTTTCACGCGCGTTACGTTGCTCATTGCTCGATCACCACCTTCCCCGTATTGCCGCCGAAGAAGACTGCAAATGCCTCTTGTAAACGATCAACCGGGTAGCGATGCGTGATTAGTTGTTGGAGATATGAGCGGTGGTTGCGCAGTTGCTGCAACGTTTCGGGCATTTCATGAAAGCAAAAATACTCGCTGCCTAAAATAGTTCGCTCGGGAGCAATGAGATCAGAAGATACCGTTAGCGTCAGACCTTCCCCATGTCCTACACAAACGAGTACGCCCCGCTTCGCCAGCACCTCAAGACAGCTCTGCCGTGCCATGCTTTTCCCGCTCGTATCCACCGCGAGGTCAATGCCGGAACTCACGTACTCGCGTACCCCGTCTTGGAGTGTCTGTTGCTTGAGATCGATGGGGATGCCACCCAGATGAGCCGCGAGCTCAAGCCGGTAGGGGACGATATCGCCGATTAGGATCGGTAGCGTATCACCGAGCAGAATGCGCGCCATAGCCAAGACGCCCAGTCCAACCGGTCCCGCTCCCGTGATGACCATCGACTGGATGTCACCATGCACGCGCTGAGCACGTTTAATGGCATGTGAGCTTGTGCCCATCACGTCGAGCAGCATCGTCGCTTCGGTTAACGGGATGTCGGGGTCTACCGGGAAAAAGATGCGCTCAGAGACCAGTTCGTATGGACCATAGCCGCCATCTCGGTTGAAGCCCATATCAGCCCGCTTCTGGAGACATTGATTGGTGAACCCAAGGCGGCAACTCCGACAGCTCCCACAATAGTCCATCAGGAAGATAACTCCAGCTGTTCCGATGGGGACCTGGGTGGCAAGGCCTGCTGCTACGACAATGCCGGCAGCCTCATGACCCGGCACGACCTCAGAACCGTTTAGAAATTGCCCCCGCTCGGAGCCACACAACGCATTCGCCTTCACCTTGAGCAGGAGTTGTCCTGCACCGGGTATGGGGACTTTCTGCTCCACAAAGGTGATCCTGCCCTCGCCTACGAAGCGTGGGACACGCATCGTGGTGGGCAGGACATCAACTGACATAAGCTTCGCCTCCTTCGCACTTCAGTGGGCTGCTCCAATGAAGTGTAGCCCACTACTGCAAATGAGGCGCGTATGCATAGAGCACGCCGCCGGATCTGGAGGTTCGTTTATCGCAGTACTGCGAGCATCAGTTGCGCGAGGATGATCTTGCTAATCATCGCCATCGGGTACACCGTCGCGTAGCCAATATTCGGCAAGTCGTTCTCGGTTTGCTCCGTTGCGAAGTTAAGGATCGCCGGGTGAGTTTGCAAGCCGGCCAGCATCCCAATCAGCAAGCTCATCGGGATGCGTCACACCCGCCAGCCAATCCACAGCGTGACTAGGGCCGTGCTACAGGTGATCACCGTTCCGGCCAGCAAGAGCAGAAGCCCGCTGCTCGTCAGCAGCGTCGCGGCAAAGGCATAGCCTGCGCGCGTCCCGACAGCCGCCAGAAACAGTACAAGTCCAATCTGGCGCAGGGTCAAATTGGCGCTATAGGGCATCGTCCAGACCAGTGGCCCGGTCCGCTCGATCGTTCCAAGCACCAAGGCTACTAGCAACGGTCCCCCGGCGATGCCAAGCCGAAAGACGCCAACGCCGGGCAGTGGGATCGGAATCTGTCCCACGAGCAGTCCCAGCACAAGCCCTAGGCTGAAGCTCAAGATGTCGATCTCGCTGATGGCGCGGTACGAGTCACCGAGAAACTCGCTCACATCATTCATCCGCTCACGGACGGCGACCACGCGCACCCGATCACCGGGCTCCAATCTGCTGTTGCCCGATGCCAGGAGTTCAAGGTCGCCACGCCGGACGCGTGTGACCATCGCGCCGAAACGACCCTGCAGATCGAGGTCGCGCAGCCGCCGCCCGAGCACTGCGGGGTTCGAGACGAAGACCCGGCGGTAATCGAAGACGTGCCGGTCAAGGGCCAACTGCTCATCGGTCGCAGTGCCAAGATAGGCGATGACCGGCTCGACGTCCCCGATCGTTCCCGTCAAGCTGATCAAATCGCCGACCGCTAGCTGGCTCTGGCCGTCAACGAGGGCAACATCGTTGCCATGCTGCAGCCGTACGAAAATGACGCGCCAATCATGAGCCTGACCCAGACCGCTGAGGGTCTCCTGTGTAGCATCCGCTTGGGTGACCAAAACAGTGCAGCTGATCAGTTGCTCGCCCGAGGCACCCAGATCATGGAGTTGGCGAGCTTCATTGGCATAATCGGGTTTTCGCAGCCGCTGGGCTATGACAATAGCCAAGATCATGCCGATCACACCCATCGGATATGCGATTGAGTAGCTCACCACCGGTTCGGCAAGCAGTCGATCACGGATCGCTGCTGGCGCAGTCGCGTTAACGAATTCCAGCACGCTCGCCAAGGCTGGCGTGTTGGTCAGGCTCCCAGCAAATAGGCCAGCCGTCGCTCCGGGACGTAGCCCCAGTACACTATGCAAGCCCACCGTTAGCAGGGCTGCCAAGCAGATGATGATCACAACGAACAGGTTGTCGCGTAGCCCCTTGCTCTTCAGCGAGCGGAAGAAGCCGGGCCCGCTGCTTAGCCCGATGGTGTAGACGAAAAGCACCAGGCCAAGCTGGTAGATAATCTCTGGCAGCTTTAGATCCGGATTCAGCGCGCCGAAGGCCAGTCCAACGAAGAGTACGGCAGCAATGCCGAGGCTGCTCCCACCAACGCGTATGGCACCCAGTGGGTAGCCAATTGCCGCGACCAGGAAGAGCAGAATCAGCGGTTGTGCCCGCAGAAAATCAATCAACGTTCGCTCCAATCATCGTGCCCCACCGCTTCCAGGCTGAGCCATGAGCGCGGCGATGGGCAATAACTGACGCCACCACTGTGTTGTGGGCCGTTGCAGCTCGGCGTCCATGCGGCTAAGAACGTCTGCCAGCTGACTGAAGCGGATTTCTCCTTCTTGTAAACCAATACAGCTTCCTTCCGCACTATGCTGACGAGCTTGACCGACCAGAAACTCGATACACGCGGTCGCGAGGCGTGTCCCCTCAATGCGATCAAATGGCGTTGGATCCCCACCCTGTTGCAAATGACCGAGGGTGGCATGCCGTACATCAAACCGACCACGGCCTTCTTCGCCAAACAAATCGGCGATGAACGCTGTCGTATAGGTCGGGTTTGCAAGTTCATTGCGAATGATCAAGCCGAGCTGTTTGTTCTGCTCGAACCCGGCTGCAAGCTGAACTAAACCTGCCTGGAGTGTGCGCAGCGTGATCGGATCTTCGTGCATGTAGACGATCTCAGCACCGGTCGCCAGCCCACTCATAAACGCTAGATAGCCACAGTAGCGACCCATCACCTCAACGACATAGCAGCGCCGGTAGGCAACCCCAACCTGCTTGATCTTATCGACCGCGTCCGCGATATTGTTCAGTGCTGTATCGGCGCCGATACTTAACTCGCAGCCCGGCAGATTATTATCGATCGACGCCGGTAAGCAGATGAATGGTATGTCAAAGGCGGGAAAATCTTCGCGGTGGCGGTCGAGTTGTGCCATCGCTTGATAGCCGGCGACGCCGCCGATGAGTAGTAATCCCTGGATACCGTGGCTCTCAAGTGCATGTGCGATTGCGGGCAAATCGGCCTCTGACGGGATCGTGCGGCTTGTCCCAAGCTCACAACCGCCGCGCGAGACCCAGCCGTTGACACTGCCCCAATGCAACTCTTCGATGTCGCCGGCGATCAGCCCTTCGAAGCCATTACGGACGCCGAGCATCGTATGGCCTTGATCCACGCCAAGCCGCACGGCCGCCCGAACGGCGGTGTTCATGCCGGGTGCTGGCCCATCCGCGTGGAGGATCGCAAAGCGAAAGCATTGCTGGCCGGGAACCGGTGCGTGCGGCATAGCCCGCATCAGCGTACGATGCGTGCGGAACGCTGCCCGGAAGCTCGGACCACGCAGTTGCATGGCGCGCTCATAGTCGTGGGCAGTAATGGCCTCGGCCACAGCATGAGTTTGTTCCACGCAGTGCATGAGCGGAGCACGCGTAATACGGTTGCTCTGGATGCCAAAAAGTTGTGGTTCGGTATCGGGTGTTGGTGACAACAGGGCCTCTACGACGGTATATCCCAAGATCGTACTGAGATTACGATCAAAGACACTCGGCGAACCGCCCCGCTGCACATGGCCCAACAGCGTCACCCGCGTATCTTCACCCAGCCGTTCTTCCAACACCTGTTTAACGTAGGCGCTACTAATTGGTTCACCATGCCGGTCGCATGCACCTTCGGCAACGATGACGATCGTATCCCGCCGGCCGGCCGCGCGACCGGCTTTGAGCACCTTGCACATCATCTCTTCCCAGTCGCCGCTAGGCGGGCTTTCTGGGATCAGCACCCACTCAGCACCTGTCGCGATGGCAGCCATAAGTGCTAGGTAGCCACAGTTGCGGCCCATCACTTCAACAACAAAACTACGCTGGTGGCTTGCGGCGGTACTGGCGATCGCGTCCACAGCGGCAGTGATACGGTGCAGCGCGGTATCGGCACCGATGGTCATATCAGTGCCATACATATCGTTATCGATCGAGCCAACTAAGCCGGCAATGGTTAATACCCGATGCTGTTCGGCCACGTCGTGCGCAATCTGCCCACGCTTGACCAAATCTCCAACCAGATCCGGCCACTCGCGACGGAACAAGTCGGCACCGGTTAGGCTGCCATCACCGCCAATGACGACCAAACTATCAATGCCACGTTCCAGTAAGTGATAGGCGGCTTGCAGTCGCCCTTCACGCGTGCGAAACGCTTTACTCCTGGCTGTCCCGATGATCGTCCCGCCGCGCTGTAAAATTCCACCGACATCGTTCCATCCAAGTTTACGAATGCAGGATCCGCCCTGGATCAGTCCCTCATAGCCTTCGTAGATTGCATAAATCTCGACACCATGCGCCAAGGCCGTGCGGACGACGGCCCGCACTGCTGCATTCATCCCGGGTGCATCGCCGCCACTTGTCAAGACCCCGAGAGCTGTAGGGCCAAGCATGGTCGAACTCCTTCGTCTGTCTCGTAAGGGCGTTGTGCCCCATGTCTCGCTCGATACGTCCACGATAATCGCAGTATGCCAGCCCGAAACGATGGTACAGGCGACAAAGTCGCTACCACAGGTGGAGGTATCGCAACGGCTGTGGGCGGTGCCTGCACCCGCTGCTATGTAGACATGTTCACCCAGCGTGGTCATCTGTTCACCGTGTAGCCACGGCCTGGGCTTTAAAGTAGATGAAGCACGCTGGATTGCTGCAATGCCATGCTGCTTGTGGGTAAGGCACCCTCCCGCCGTGCCTAGCCCTGAGCCGGTGTGGCAAGCGTTGGAGGAAACAATGGCCCAGAACTTCAAGACAATTGATGGCAATGAGGCTGCCGCAGCGGTTGCCTGTAAGCTGAGTGACGTCGTCGCTATCTATCCCATTACCCCCTCAACACCGATGGGCGAGCAGGCCGATAGCTGGTCCGCAGCCGGTCTACCCAACCTTTGGGGTACCGTGCCGCAGGTCGTGGAGATGCAATCCGAAGCCGGTGTTGCCGGTGCCCTGCATGGTGCGCTGCAAACCGGCGCACTCGCTACCACCTTCACGGCCTCGCAAGGGCTCCTATTAATGTTGCCGAATATGTACAAGATCGCCGGCGAACTCACGCCGATGGTAATGCATGTCGCAGCCCGTGCCCTTGCCGCGCAGGGCCTCTCGATCTTTGGTGACCATTCGGATGTCATGGCCACGCGTGCCACTGGCTTTGCCTTGCTGGCATCGCATTCCGTCCAGGCCGCCCAGGACCTGGCGCTGATCGCGCATGCGGCGACCTTCGAGGCACGTTTGCCTTTCCTGCATTTCTTTGATGGCTTCCGTACCTCACATGAGATCAACAAGATCGCGCAGCTTGAGGACGATGATATCCGCGCGCTGATCGATGATCGCCTGATTCAAGCTCACCGCCAGCATGCCTTGTCGCCCGATCATCCGGTCATTCGTGGCACGGCCCAGAATCCGGATGTGTACTTCCAGGCCCGTGAGACGGTTAATCCTTTCTACACCGCCTGTCCGGCCATCGTGCAGCAGACAATGGATCGCTTCGCTGCCCGCACCGGCCGGCAGTATCACCTCTTCGACTATAGCGGAGCACCGGACGCGGAGCGCGTGATCATGCTGATGGGCTCAGGCGCTGAGACTGTCGCCGAGACCGTGGCCTATTTGCAACAGCAGGGTGAAAAGGTCGGTGTCGTTAATGTCCACCTGTTTCGCCCTTTCTCGGTCGCACATTGTGTGCAGGCCTTGCCGGCCTCCGTCAAAGCCATCGCCGTCTTGGATCGGTGCAAGGAGCCGGGTAGTGCGGGTGAGCCCTTATACCAGGATGTGGTGACGGTCATTCAGGAGGGACTGGTGCAAGGGCTGGCTCCCTTCACCAAAGCTCCCACAGTGATTGGTGGGCGCTATGGCCTGGCCAGCAAAGAGTTTACTCCGGCCATGGTCAAGGGCATCTTCGACGAGCTCAGCAAGTCCACGCCACTAAACCACTTCACGATCGGTATCAATGACGATGTCAGCCACATGAGCCTTGAGTACGAGCCGTCCCTGCATATTGAGCCGGTCGAAACCGTCCGTTGTGTCTTCTGGGGGTTAGGTGCCGATGGGACGGTCGGTGCCAATAAAAACGCGATCAAAATTATTGGCGAAGATACGACCAACTACGCGCAGGGCTACTTTGTGTATGACTCCAAGAAGTCCGGCTCGGTTACGATCTCGCATCTGCGCTTTGGCTCACAGCCGATCCGCGCTCCATACCTCATCCAGGCCGCGAACTTTGTCGCTTGTCATCAGTCGTCCTTCCTCGAACGCTTCGATATACTGGCCGACAGTTTGCCCGGCGGGATCTTTTTGCTCAACACTCCTTATGGCCCCGACGAGGTGTGGGAGCATCTGCCGCGTGCGACGCAGGAGGCCATCGTTGCCAAAGAGCTACACTTCTATGTAATCGATGCACAGGCCGTTGCACAGGCCACGGGCATGGGCGGCCGCATCAATACAATCATGCAAACCTGCTTCTTCGCGATTAGCGGTGTACTGCCCCGCGACGAGGCGATTGCCCAGATCAAAGCGAGTATCAAGAAAACGTATAGTAAGCGTGGCGAGACGGTAGTGGAGCGCAACTACCAAGCCGTCGACCAGACCCTGGTGCATCTGCACGAGGTTTCAGTGCCGATCTCGATCATGCAGTCGCTGCGCAACATCCTCCCCGGCACGCCGGTCGGAACTGCAGTCAGTGATGATATGCCCGTGCGCGTCGCGCCCACTGCTGTGCATGCGCCCGTCTCAGCTGAGGCGCCTGCCTTCGTCCGCGATGTGCTCGGCCCCATGATGGCCGGCAAAGGCGATGCGCTGCCGGTGAGTGCGCTACCTTGTGATGGCACCTATCCCACAGGCACGACCAAGTGGGAAAAGCGCAACATCGCGTTTGAGGTCCCGAGCTGGGACCCTGACATTTGTATTCAATGCGGCAAGTGTGCCTTCGTCTGCCCGCATTCGGTCATTCGCATGAAGCTGGTAGAGCCGGACACCCTCAAGGATGCGCCCGAGAGCTTCCTGCTAACGGACGCGCGCTTCAAAGAGTATCCTGGTATGCAATACACGCTC
>JBBRHB010000022.1:0-16968 GCA_038223355.1 Chloroflexales bacterium | reverse complement strand
GACATTCCGGCGCAGTTGCCACCAGTCTATGCTGACCGCGACCGGCTGCGCCAGATTTTGAGCAACTTGCTGTCGAACGCCATCAAATACTCGCCCGATGGCGGTGAAATCGTTTTGCGGGCCGAGGTGCTATACACCCCGCCGCCATCAGCGCCAGCCCTACCACCCGAGCCGGCCTTGCTCATTACTGTCCGTGATCCCGGAATTGGCATCGAACCCGCCGAGCAGCAGCGCGTCTTCGAACGATTTTACCGGGTCGATAACTCGAATACGCGCCGGATCGGCGGGTCGGGGTTGGGGCTGGCGATCACCAAAGCGCTAGTGGAGCTGCATGGCGGGCGACTGTGGGTCACTTCGGAGGCGGGCGAGGGCAGTACCTTTTCTTTTACCCTGCCACTGGCCAATGATGTCGTTCACACAACCAACGGCTAGCTCTGAGAGATAGCGGATCAGTAGATGGCGATCCCGGCAACTGCCGCGAGCACGATAATAAGCACCACCGGCACGCGCCGTGTTAGGCCCAGCCCCAAACTCACCAGCACGATCAACAAGCTTCCGCTGTCCACCCCATTGGTACGAAGCAGCCCGGCAATGACAACCAAAAAGATGCCGGCTACCGCCAGGCTTAGACCATGTACAAAGCCCTGGACCGCTGGATGATCGCCAATACGGCGATAGAGTCTGTCGACGGCCAGCACGACCAGTGGTGGCAGCGTAATGGCAACCAGCGCCATGAGGGAGCCCGGCAACCCGTAGGTCAGGTAGCCCAGGCAGATTACCCACAGGCCGGTCGGCCCCGGACTGATTTGCCCAATCGCCAGTGCTTCGACAAACTGGCGATCAGTCGCCCAGCCGCGTGCCAGCAGGTCTTGATGCAAAATAGGGAGGTTGCCTGAACCACCCGTCGTCACGAGCGAGGCTCTGAGCAGCAGCCAGAAATAGACCAAAGGGTGGATCACGAATGACGGTACCATTGGAAGAGTGCACTCGCTGCTCCGATGCCCCACAAGACGGCGACAACCGGCGCGTGGCCCAGCGCAACCAGCAGCGCGCTGGCCGCGAGCAGCAGCCAACTCACGAGCAGGCTGGCGCGGCCCTCGCGCCGACTGGCTGACAGCAGGGGTCGCACGAGTTGCAGGATGAGTAGGAAGCTGATGCCAACCGTCGCCGGGACGATGCCGCGCAGCGCCGCGTGTACCACCGGCAGCCCTTGAATGCGACTATACACGGCCGTTAGGATCACGGTAATAGTGACACTGGGTAGCAGGAGGCCGAGCAGTGTCACTGCAACGCCGAGCGGGCCCGCGATGCGCCAACCGATCAGGATGGTCACGCCCAGCAAGTTAATGCCGGGTGCGACCTGGCAGATTGCCCAGTCGCGCGTAAACTCAGCATCCGTGATCCAGCCGTGCCGCTCGACAACCGCTTGGCGTATGAGGTAGAGGGTCGCGGCACCACCGCCGAACGACTGCAAGCCCAACCCGAACCAGATTCGTAACAGCTGCCAGGGCGATGGGGGTGACACTAGTGCCCCTTGCGCGTCTCCCGCAACAGCGAGATTGCCAGCAGGATGACCACCGCCACCAGCATCAGCCACCAGGCATTAATCTGGTTACGTACGAGTATGGCCGTTACGATCAGCGCAATCACGACGCCTGCGGCAATCACCCAGTCGTCGCCGACAATGAAATCGTACCAGAAGAGCGCAAACTGTTTGATAAAGTGCATTATTTCATTCCCATGCCGGCACCGGCGGTCGTCAGGGTTTGACGTTCACGCATCCGGCGCAGCATTGTTACAAGACCAAATGAGGCCAGAGTCAGAAAGACGAGAATGCCGAGGATAGAGAGATCCGCGCCGGGCCATGTTACACCAGTGCCTTCGACGCCCCAGAAGATACCAAAGGCGGACAGCATTAAGCCAACCGAAAACTTCAGTGTGTTTTCTGGTACGCGGCTGAGTGGCTGATGTACCAGTGCACCGGCGATTACTACCGCTAACAAGGCGAGGACGGCACCGAGTGTCGCCACCTGAATGCTATGTGGAACGGTGTCCTTGGATGTGGCACCGAAGGTGATGACGATAAAGGCAACTTCTAGTCCCTCTAGGAAGACGCCTTTGAATGCCAGCGTGAAGGCATACCAGTCCATACCAGCGCGCACTTCTGTGCCGGCCGTACGAGCTTGCTCACGCTCTCTTTCATAGAGTGCCGCCTCATCGCGCAAGGCCTTATAGCCACTAGCGCGCAGGATAGCCTTGCGTAACCAGCCCATACCAAAGATAAGTAGGACGGTGCCGACGACCAGCCGTAACGCGTCGATGGGCAGCAATGATAGTGCCGGTCCGAAGATGACAATCAATGCTGCGAGAGCCAGGGTTGCGACACCGGCTGCGATCAAGGGTGAGCGCCAGCCACGGGTCACGCCGACGGCGAGAACCACCGTGAGCGCTTCTACGCCCTCCACGGCGCAGGCAAGAAATGTCGATAATACGAGAATGACCGCACTCGTTGTCATGTGTTCAATTCCTCCTTAGCAGGATGTATCATTGAGCACATTATAGTTTGTATTAAACGGGTGTGCTTGTCAGGTCGCTGCTAAAAGCGTATAGAGATTTTGGAAGCGAGTAACGACGTCTTTGCGCAGGCTATGACGGCTCAACGGATGTTACTGGCTATTCTGGGGCGGGTGCCAGCCAACAGCAACCCATAACCGACGGGCCATAACCAGAGATGGACGATTGAGATGTAAGGCTGTCACGGTCGCACGTCCAACTGATGTTCGCCCAATGATCCGATCTCCACTTGGTGCCCATTGGAAGTGCTCTAACCATACTTGATGGCGTGGGTCAAAAAGGCGAGCCCTCTCACCTGTATTGGGATCTAAGGCCATAATTCGGTTGCTTTTGTGAGCATTGCAAAGTGGACAAGCCAGCCATAGATTTTCGACTTCACTCAGGCCACCGAGTGACTCAGGGATAATGTGGTCGAACTCCATAGGCGTGCCGACGATTGCTTCAGCAGTGAGGCAATAACCACAGCGGTATTGAGCCTCAGCAGCTACCTGTTCGCGTACGGCTTTCGGAATATATGACTCACTCATGCTCCGCAGTGCAGCATTGAGATGTCATGGCCTCGCTGCTTAAGGAGAAGTGCCGCCTGAGCCCGCACCAGCATCATTTGCTCGTATTGGTGTAGTAGTTGGTCTAAGAGCAACACTTCCGCCTCAGTTAGCCCAACGCTTTGGCGCTTTAGATTCAGGATAGAGAGTTGCTCAGCGGTTTCGATGGGGAGGTGAGATTTCGCAGCATCCCATAGAGCAGGATCATTGAGTAATGTGAGCGATGCAAGTGTATCGGTTAGGTCGGGAGGTAACACGTCATCGGCAACAGCTGTTCCAGCGGCCTCCAGCAATTCGTCCTCGACAGAACGTTGTGCTTGGTCGGCGCGTTGCTTGAGCCGCTCATAAAGTGCGAGAGGAATATGCACCGTTACAGACTCAACCATCACAACTTCCTTCGATGATACTATAAATATAGTTTAGCATAACCTCTCCTTCTGAATGTAGCCGTCGCGGGCCGTTTTCTTGCTTAGGCTAACGAGGAAGCTTATGGACAAGGAGGTAGGATGAAGCCACGATTAACTCCCGACGGGCATTTGGATGCTGAGGACGTGCAGCGTATATCTGAGGCAATTGATACAACCTCAGGGCCGGGTCCAGTGCTTGATCAGGATGCGCCGGGCGCGATGCCACTGTTTAATGAAAACGAGCGGGCCGGACGTGAGGTAACGAGCGTGATCGATCCGGCCGAGTTTGCCGAGTTGGGCGAGCGGAGCGGGGTTGAGTTGGATCATGATGCCCCGGTTGGCAGTAATGACGTGGGTCCGGCGGGCAGGGCGGCAAAGATTCATCCCGGTGATCCGAGGTAAGGCGCACCGCTATCCAGCACTCCACGTACATGACCGATCATTGGGGCGTGTGATGGAGGCCTTGAGTATCTTTTGCCGCCTAACTCATAAGCTTGCTTGCTGGATAGGCTGATCCACTACTAGATCGGCCTCGATCAGTGCAATAAACACGGTCACCAGTTCGGGATCCCATTGTGGCCCTGCATTTGTGCGGAGAATATCGAGCGCTCGCTTAACTGGGAGACCAAGCCGGTAGGGCCGGTCCGATGTCATGGCATCGAAGGCGTCAACGATCGCGATGATCCGCGCATCGGCTGGAATTGCCGCGCCCGCCAGTCCATCGGGATACCCTTGACCATCCCATCGTTCATGGTGGTGGCGGATAGCCGGCAGGAGTGCGCGGGCCGAACGCAGTGGCTGACAAATCCGCTCACCACTTACCGGGTGTTGCTTAAGAACATCAAATTCTTCTGCGGTCAAGGGGCCAGGCTTGCTGAGAATGGCTTCCGGAATGGCAATCTTGCCGACATCGTGCAGGAGCCCGGCCATACGCAGCTTGTGCAGCCGTTCGGTGCCAGCACCGAGCGCCTGGCCGAGCCGACTGGCATACACGGCGAGCCGTTGACAGTGACCTTCGGTATATGGGTCTTTCGCCTCGATCGCCAACGCCAGGCTGACGATTACGTTCTCTGCGCCATCAAGTTCCTCAAGCAAGAGAGCGTTCCTGACCGCGCTGCCGACTTGGAGCGCCAGCAGACGTCCCATCGCCAGCGTCTCCCGTGGATACGCATCGGGTCGCCGTGTACTGAAATTGAGCGTGCCCATGACGACATTGTCACTGATAAGGGGCAGGATCAGCGCACTACGGCTTCCCGCCCGTAGTGCGGGATCCTGCTGACCTGCGAACTGCGGATGTTGCTCTAGATCGCCAATGCGTATAGGCTGGGGTTGCCCAAAGATCCATTCAACGAGACTATTGTGTAGCGGGTATGTTGTAGCGTCGCCGTCCAAACGTTCGACGGGAGAGAAGACATATAACCGCACGGTAGACGATTGCGATGCAACCAGCGCCAACGAGCAATATTCATAGTTGACGAGCCAGCGGGCACCGGTCGCCACAGCGCGCAAGATCTCCCGCAGCGTCGTTGCGCTTGCGATCTTGGAGCCAACCTCAGCAACCGTACTCAATTGCAGTGCCGGACCACGTCCTCCAGCGCTACGGTCCAAGCCACCTGTCCCGCCGGTCGTGGAGCGCTGGAGCATGGCATACTCATTTACCATTGATGTACTTCTTCATGGAAGCTCCTAGTAGAACGTATAGGCTACGACGTCATCCAAGTTAGAGTTGGTCAATTGCGACATGCGCAAGATTAGTGTAGGTATTGATGCTTTGAAACAGATCAATTGTCGCGACGACCTCAAAGATTTCCCCGTCGCTCAGCCCTGCCTCAATCAACGAAGCGTATGCGTCCGGGCCGCATGCCTGTCGGTCCCGCACGGTGTGACGCGTGAAGGCAACCATCGCGTGCAACGATTCGGGGAGGGCACTATCCCCTAGGTCCTCGTTGGTTAATTGTTGCAGCCACAGGTCGTAGACGCCTTGAACGCTTAGGCTATGCAGATGCACCTGTTTCGCATAAGGGCTCCCATTGAGATCGGAAACGACGACGCCAATCATTTCTTTGATGGTGCGGGGCAGTATGCCCTCTAGAATCGTCGCCTTGAACTTCTGCCAATTGGCTGCCAACAGGCGCGGTTGTCCGGCCATGGAGCGAAAGATATTGGGTACCATGCCGAAGCCAAGTTCTTGTTCAATTTCGTGAAAGACTTGAAGCACGACTGGGTCAGTTGCCGTTGCAGGATCCACAAGTGAAAAGCTGGTTTGTACGATCACACTAACTACCCCATGCGAATTTGACAACTGATTGATAGGCCTGGAGGAAGTGTAGCAGTGTGCCATTTACATGACGATAGTCTCAAGTCCTGATTCTCGCCGGTACATCCATAAATCTCAGCAGCCTCGCTCACCTATAATTAAGGCTTCTAGAGTCTATTGTTCGAGGACAACTCATCACCTGCGAGCACGTTCGCATAAGACCTTATGGGAAGCCAGCGTTTAGAGTACGGGGTGCTCGTCGTCGAAGGACCAAGTGGGTAGAGCTTCCATCTCGACTTCGATGCGGGGCCGGAGGGGGTCGATGCGCTTGACGAGGTGAATATCGACGACGCGCCGGTCGTCTACGCCGAGCGCCCGGCAGATGACGTCTTGGGCGATCTTTAAGCCACCGTCGAGGTCGCGGCGCATCGGAGTTTCGAAGAAAAAATCGATGAATAAAGCCAAGTAGCCGGTCTTGGCAACGCTTATAAACTGCTCGGGAAAGACGCCGCTCAATATCGCCTGGGCCTGCTTCGACCAGGCGCGCGCTTCGCTTGAGAGCACGCGCCGGCCGTTGACGGAGACATACTGGTTATTGACCCCGGGCGGCAAGGGTAAGGTGAATTGAATACGCTCGGTCCTCGCCACGCGTTTGTTATCTCCGTTCGTAGTTGGGGGCTTCTTTGGTAATGGTGACGTCGTGCGGGTGGCTTTCGATCAGGCCGGCATTGGTGATGCGAATGAACTGAGCCTGTTCGCGTAGCTTGGCAATGTTGGGAGCGCCGACGTAGCCCATGCCGGCACGGACGCCACCGATGAGTTGGAAGATCAGGTCGGAGAGCGCACCTTTGTCGGGGACCATGCCTTCGATACCCTCGGCTACCAGTTTCTTCGCGCCCGCGTCTTGGAAATAACGGTCGCCGCTGCCTTGTTTCATGGCGCTAATCGAGCCCATACCACGATAGGACTTGAAGGTACGCCCATCATACAAAATCTTTTCGCCGGGCGCTTCGTCTACGCCGGCCAGGAGTGAGCCGAGCATGACGGTGTGGCCACCGCCGGCCAGGGCTTTGATAATATCACCACTATATTTAATGCCGCCATCGGCAATGATGGGCGTACTCGAGCGCTCGGCGGCGCGGGCGCAGTCGCTGATCGCGGTGAGCTGGGGCACGCCCGTGCCAGCCACAACGCGGGTGGTACAGATCGAGCCGGGGCCGATGCCGACTTTGACCGCGTCAACGCCGCGCTCGATGAGCGCCATCGTTGCCTCGGCCGTCGCTACGTTACCGGCGATGATCTGGGTATCCGGGAAGCGTTCGCGCATCATGGCGACGGCCTGCAGTACACCCTGGGAGTGGCCGTGCGCCGTATCGATCACCAGCACATCGACGCCGGCCGCGACCAGCAGTTCAGCGCGCTCGATATTACTTGGGGCTGCGCCGACTGCTGCACCCACCCGCAAACGGCCCTGATCATCCTTGGCAGCGTGGGGGTGCTCGATCTGCTTGGTGATGTCTTTGACGGTGATCAAGCCGGAGAGCTTGCCCTGCCGGTCGACAACAAGCAGCTTTTCGATGCGGTGCTCGTGGAGCTTGGCTTTGGCCTCTTCAAGCGTGGTGCCTTCGGGCACGGTAATTAGCCCGTCGCGGGTCATAAGCGCGCTAATGGGTCGGGTAGGATCGGTTTCGAAGCGGAGATCACGGTTGGTAAGGATGCCGACCAGATCGCCGGCCGGCGTCGTGATGGGCACGCCCGAGATATGGTATTCGGACATGAGGTCCCAGGCCGCGCCGATGGGTTGGTCGGGGTGCAGCGTGATGGGGTCGGTAATCATGCCCGACTCGGAGCGCTTAACGCGGTGGACCATGTTGGCCTGGGCTTCGGCACTCATGTTTTTGTGAATGATGCCGATGCCGCCTTCACGCGCCAGGGCAATCGCCAGCGCCTCTTCGGTCACGGTGTCCATGGCAGCGGCCACAATAGGGATCGGCAGGGTGATTTTGCGGGTCAGGATCGAACTAACATCAACTTCCTTGGGCAGGACTTCGGAATAGCTTGGCACGAGCAAAACATCATCGAAGGTCAGGCCTTCGCGGGCAAATTTGGCATTCCAATCAATCGGCATTTTCTTCCTCCAAACAAAAACCTGCTATCTCTGTAGCAGGTTCGTAGCACGTGATTTCCATGGCGGGTAGGCACATGGCATTACGCCGCACCCCAACCACCGGAAAACGTTTTAACTGAAACCCCATACAGCTACTCGGCAATAGCCTCCATGGTGGGTGTACGTCCAAGCAACGGACGGTCGACGGCGGCAGCAATGCGCTCGATCTGGTACATGAGATCGGCAAAGCGCTGCGGCAGCAACGACTGGTGGCCATCGCAGACGGCGACGGCCGGATTGGGATGGACCTCGACGATCAGTCCGTCGGCTCCGGCAGCAATCGCGGCCCGCGCCATGGGGATGACGCGATTGTAATGGCCGGTCGCGTGGCTGGGATCGACAATAATCGGCAGATGGGAGAGCTCCTTGAGCACCGGAATGGCGCTGAGATCCAACGTGAAGCGCGAGTGGTCGTCGAAGGTGCGGATGCCACGCTCGCATAGAATCACGTGGGGGTTGCCCTCGGCCATGATATATTCGGCGGAGAGCAGTAAGTCCTTGACGGTGGCCGCAAAGCCGCGCTTCAGGAGCACCGGTTTGTTGGTTTGGCCGACCTTTTTGAGCAGCGCGAAGTTTTGCATATTCCGCGCGCCGATCTGCAAAATATCGGCATACTCGGCCACCAATTCCACCGTCTCGGTATCCATGACCTCGGTGATGACGGGCGTGTCGAACTCCTGACGCACGGCCTGGAGATACTGGAGCCCTTCCTCACCTAGCCCCTGGAAGCTATAGGGCGAGGTGCGTGGCTTATAGGCACCGCCCCGAATGACCTGAGCACCTTCGGCGACGACCGCTGCTGCGGACTCAAAGAGTTGGCTGCGCGACTCGATGGTGCAGGGTCCGGCCATGACGACAATCGCAGGACCGCCTATTTCGACGCGTCCGACCTTGACGATGGTATCGAAAGGACGAAAATCGCGTCCGACCAGCTTATAGGGCTTGGTGACGCGAATCAGCTCTGACACACCCGGCAGCACCGCTAGGCGACCGGTTTGGACTATCGGGCCTTCGTTGCCGGTGATGCACACTGCGGTGCGGGTCGGGCCGGGCATTGGATGGGCTTGAAAGCCCATGTCCCGGATTTCGATACACACTTGCTCGACCTGTTCGGGTGTCGCATGTGCATCCATGACAATCAGCATATGGACCTCGGGACGTATAAGATGACCCCACGCAGCAGGTAGCGCAGGGCCGCACTTCGATGTGCATCATAAACTTCCGGGCAGTGTACCATGCTTCACAATGTGCCGCAACGAAAGGCGTTTATTGTTCCCGTTGATCCAGCGAGGAAAATGGATTTTTGGATTTTCGCTTTGCTATGCGTCAAACGGCGATTCGGGAACAACAAAGAACAACAGCCAGTTCGTTGTTCCTAAGCTTGAGCAGCGCGAAGCATAACAATGAAATAACAACGCAATAACAATGAATTAACAACGGGATTAATGATAGCAATGGTAAGGTGCGCGACAAACGATGGGCAGGAGCGGAGGACAGGCGGCCTCAATGCGCTTGCCTACAGGTGATAACGAGGTAGAGTATAGCACATTAGTTCTGATTATCTGTGATGAGGAGATGACGGTTTGGTTACGGAAGCAAAATAAGATAGTCTATTCTTCGAAGCCTAAGCAGGAGTGCAACATGCGTCCTCCACAGTATGTCAATGGACCGGATGGCGAACCGGTGGCAGTGGTTCTTGATATTCACACTTATCGCGAGCTTATGGAAGAATTAGAACATGCTGATGCTGTACGCGACTATGATGCAGCCGTGATCGAGAATGCAGGTAGTGAGATGCTGTCACTTGACGAGTTGACGGCAATGATGAACGGTAGCATGTAGGTGGCATCCGTCACCATCGAGTCGGCCTACCGGCGTGGGCACTACGACATTGCGATCGATTATGGCCTCCCGGTCTCAGCGCCGCCGCTGAAGTCAGACGACGTCGTGTGGGTACGGGAGTGCATTGGCGCGTGGAATAGGAAAAAAGTAGGCATGACAGGTTGTTAACACCCATCTCCGTGATCAAGGCGATCGTCTCGACTGGGATCCGCGGTGCCCGAGCTCGGCGGTGACTTCCACCGCCAGAACAGTAGAATAAGTAGGCACAACAGGAGCCATACGATGCGGGCACGACGAACAACGTATCGCTGCTCGACATGAGGGAGCGCCTGTATGCACGCCACGCGAACGAGCGTAGCATGCCAGACATGCACAGACATCCGCAAAATTACCTATCGCGTTACCTACCCCGAGTATCGTGCAGGATGCGACCTCGTGCGCAAAGGACCCAGCGCATCCCGTGGACCGAAGCCGGACACGGAGATACCGAGGATGGCGATGGCAGCAGACGACTGCCCACAGACGTCAATGCCGGTGCGGGTCAGATTGACGATCACCGGTCAATGACTGTGCTCAGTGCCTGGCTCGTGCGTGCGGCGTGTGAACGGGACGTGGTGCAATCAGACCAGGCTGTGGTCAAGGGCGAAGCGTGTGGCTGCCGTGCGGGAGTTGACACCGAGCTTGCTGTAGATCGATTGGAGATGCGCATGGACGGTACGAGCACTAATGATCAGCCGCGCAGCAACGTCGTTGTCCGTCAGACCTTGCGCCACTAGACGCAGCACCTCGGCTTCACGGACCGTCAAAGCGGCTGGCAAAGGTGGGACGGCTGATGTCAGACCAGGGGGAGGCGAGGCGTTACCGGCGTCCCTTGTGAGAGGCACCATGTCGAGGGCATAGGCAAGCGCCTGCTCCAGCGTCATCGCCAATCCCTCCGTCCATGCCGCGTCCCAGGTTGCGGCGTCGAGCTGCGCTCGCGCGGCAGTGACCACACGCTCATATTCGGCACGTGGCGCAGGGGGCCAGCACATGAGCGGGACAATCAGGTTGGTCGCAGCTCCCAGGAGGCGGGCGGCACGCCTAGCTCCCGGCGCTCCTGCCAGCCCCGCGACACCCGCCAAGCCGTGGCAACACCACCCGATCCCGCTGGCGTGGTCGATGGCGCAAAACAGGCGCATGCTTTCGCTGAACAAGCGCTTGGCCTCCGCTATGTGGCCCATCCATAACGCCACATAGCCGCGCCCATGCAATGCTGCCGCCAGCCCGGCCTGAAGACTAAGCTCGCGATACAGTTCGATGGATTCCGCGTAAACTGTGGTGGCTCGGTCATACTCCCCTTGCCAGCGCAAGGCACCGGCCAGCCTATCCAGGATGTCGGCGATGCCGATCATGTCGCCGGCCTCCTGCAGGGTCACCAAGCTCGCCTCGTACGCTGCAATCTCGCGACGGCTGTCACCCTGTCGCCAGCCTTGCTGCCCAAGTTTGTACAAGGCAAACGCGATGCCCCAGCTATCTCCGATCTCGCGAAACAGGCGCCCAGCCTCCTCGCCATGAAAGCGTTCGAGTGGATCGTCACCCCCATACATGGCGGTCTCACTAACACAGAGCTGTGCCAGCGCGGCAGCCCAGGCGTCATCGCACCCTAGGAGGAGATCGGCACTTTCAGTAATGTATGCTTCCACATCCTCATGCTCATCGTCTAGCCAATGATACAAGCCCCGGAACGCCAGGGCAATGCCGAGCTCCCGCGGGTCGCCGAGTTCCCGGAACACGCGAATACTGGCAGTGAGCAGTGCCGCGAGGGCGGGAGCGACCGCTTGCGGCTGCCAGGTCGTCGCGAGGAAGCACTGCGACGCCCCCAACAGCACCTGCGCCAACGCGCGGCTGGGCGGCAGGTGGTCCACCGCAACTTGCTGCACGTCGACACCAACGGCCGCCAGCAGCGCCACTAACCGCTCCTGTCCTTCCCGTGCGCGGCCGCGCCTGTACCAGAACCAAGCGAGAGCCGCGCCCATTCGTAACGCCGCCTCGATCTCCCGACGAGCTATCAGCCAGTCCAGGGCGGCGCGCAGGTTATCGTGCTCCCGCTCCAGCCGCCCGAACCAGGCCAATTGCTCCTTGCTGCGCAGGTGAGGTTCGACCGTCTCGGCGAACCCGAGACAATAGTTGGCATGACGACGGCTCGTCTCGGCAAGTTCGTGACCGGTTGCTAGGCGCTCGTGCGCATATTCGCGGATGGTCTCCAGCATCGTGTAGCGCGGCTCGCTGCGATCCGCTCCCAGTACCCGCACGAGGGACTGGTCGATCAGCGCTTGCATCCCATCCAGGATATCGACCGCTGTATCAGCTTCGGCCTGGCACACCGCCTCGGCCGCCTCCAACGTGCAGCCGCCGACAAAGATGGCCAACCGCCGAAGCAGGCGCTGCTGACCGGGTGTGAGAAGATCATAGCTCCACTCGATGGTCTTCAGGAGGGTCTGCTGGCGGGCCGGCAGCGTCCGGGGCCCACCGGTCAAGATCGGTAGCCGTTGCGCTAACCGCTGGAGCAGCACAGGCGGTGGTAACAGCCGCGTGCGTGCGGCGGCCAACTCAATCCCCAGTGGGAGCCCGTCCACGCGCTGACAAATGCCGACCACGGCCTCCACATTCCCGTCGTTGAGTACAAACGTCGCGTTCGCGGCCACTGCCCGCTCAACAAACAGATGGATAGCTTCGACTTGCGCTACCTTTTCGACCTGAGAGCCTGCTAGTCGTCGTTCGATCTGCTGCGGCAGCTGAAGCGGCGGGACCTCGACCACGTGTTCGCCAAAGACGCCCAGCACGCTACGGCTGGTCACGAGGAGTTTGAGGAGCAGTCCAGCGCGCAGCACCTCGTCCAGCAAAGGAGCAGCGGCCACGACCTGCTCGAAGTTGTCGAGCACCAGCAGGAGTTGTTTGCCGCGCAAATACGCCTGCACGCTCTCGATGAGCGACTGGTCGGCCACCTCTTGCACGTCCAAGGCTGCAGCTAGCGCGCCAACCACGAGCGCTGGGTCGCGGACAGGTGCGAGGTCCACGAAAACCACCCCATCTGCAAAATCGTCCTGCGTGTGGAGCGCGACGGCGATAGCCAGCCGCGTTTTGCCGATCCCGCCTGGACCGGTGAGTGTTACGAGGCGCACGTCCGCCTGCCGCAGGTGCACAGCCACCGTGGCGACCTCCGCCTCACGTCCGATCAGCGATGTCAGCGGCGCCGGCAACCGTGACCACGGTGCGCGTCCAGCCGTGTCGGTCGCGGTCGCCTCATCCGCGGTGGGGCGATTCCGTGCCAAGCGCACGAACTCCACATGCTCGTCGGTCGGCAGCTCGAAGATCGTGGCCAGACGCTGCACGACCTGACGCGAGGGCCGCAACGTGCCCTGCTCGATGCGCTGAATCGTCACCGGGGCACAGCCAACACGCTGGGCGAGCTCCTGCTGGGTGACGTCGAGTGCTTTGCGGCGCTGCTTGAGCAGCTGCGCGAACGAGCCATCGTGGTCCATGGGGTACCTCCGGTAGCGATCGACGGCATGACGCGGGATCAGATGGTACGACTTTTGGTATTGCCTATTATACGACTCGCCCCCTTCCCGTGCCGCCCCACGCCTGCTAGACTTGGTGCACACGCAGCAACCCACACAGAGGGGGTCCAGTATGCAACCCAATCCCTACTACACCGATGGTGCAACACAGCGATGGTCACGTGGAGCGATGCGGGTCTGCCGCTCGCCCTGCTCCGCTCGGCATGTTTCGTGGTGACCGGCGCCGCAGCGGCTCCGATGCGCCAGACCATGGATCCAACCACGGTCGCCAAGGCCTTCAAGGCAGCGCTTCATCGTCAGGATCGTAACGGGGGACTGGCGCTGCTGGAGCCGGCATTCCGGTATCGCCTTGGCCACATTCGCCGACGACGCCACCTTATAACCGACCGCCGGGGAGCAACACTGGCAAAGCGCAGATCCGCCAGGCATTGCAAGCGGACGCAGCGGCCCATACGCACGTGGAAGCCAGCAACTTCCGCGCGACCGGCGACCAGGTGATTTTCACCTTTCGACAATCGAATGATCAGGTGCGGAGCATGGGCATTGACGCCCTTGAGGGAACCATGACCGTCCAGGGCGGCAAGATCACGCTGTTCAAGGGGACACTCAGTCCTGCGTCGCAGGCGCGACTCCTGCAGGCGCTCGCTGCCGCACCGCAGGGTCTGCCGAACACGGGAGCAATTGGCGTGCCTAACGCGCTGCTGCTGGCGCTTGGTGGGCTGGGAGTGCTCGCCGGTGTCGGACTGCGGGGACGACGCTGGAGGTAATGGTCGTCGGACAGCAGTGTTCAGGAGCCTGACGTTGGACACGGGGCTCCTGGCATATGAGCCTGGTCAAGGGACGTCGCTGTCAAGTACGTCATCACGGCGTCTATCACTCACTGCCAAAGAGCATGAAAGGAACGGGAAGCATGAGGGCTTTACCACTACATCACTCGACGGTTGATTACACTGGCCTCGCTGCCACCGCGTGGGAACAGTTCTCGACCGACGAGGTAGGACCAGATGACGCATTCTTTCGCGCCATTATCGAGCAGTATGGCCAACCGGCACTCGATATCGGCTGTGGAATCGGCCGCCTCTTGCTGCCGATGCTGGGCGACGGCGTTGACATCGAGGGCGTGGAGCCGTCAGCAGATATGCTCGCGCTCTGTCGCGAGCGAGCAGCCACGCGCGGACTGCAGCCGGTGCTGCACCAGCAACTGCTCCAAACGCTTGACGTGACGCGCCGCTACCGGACGATTTTCGTTTCATGCGGCACGCTGCACCTTGTCATCGACCGCGCTGAGGTCGTGGACTGCTTGCGGTGCCTGCATGACCACCTGCTCCCGGGAGGTGCCGTTGTGCTGACCGCATTCGCTCCGTGGCTGTACATCCGCGCGGAAGCGCCCTTCGGCAAGGACTGGCATCCTCGCGCAACCACGTCGTTACCAGATGGAACCAACCTTGTGAAGGCAGGCATACTGCTGAGCGTGAACAAAACGGAGCAGACGGCCGAGTATGCAGTGCGCTACCGCCGCCTCCGGGGTGACACGGTGCTCGATGAGCAAATCTGTCAGACGCCCATGCGCTGGTATTTCAAGTATGAACTCACCATGATGCTGGAGCAGGCAGGCATGCAGGTCACAGGAGTCACGGGGAATTATACAGACGATCCGGTCACCGATGAGCATGACGTGACGGTCTGGGTTGCCATTCGTCGGACTGACGGATAAGGATCTTCTGGTGCGGCCTGTTCGGTGCCACTGCCTACTGGGTGACGGTGGGTCTGGGTACTCAGACGCTTGGACGTAGCCCGTTCCAGGACGCAGGTGGCATGGGGGGATTAGTGGCCGGGAAGAGCGCGTTGGTTGCAGTTGACCTGACGCCAGGCAACTATGTGGCCCTGTGCTTCATTCCTGATCCCAAGACCAGGAAACCTCACTTCATGCTCGGCATGGCCACTCCCTTTACCGTGAGTGCTCAAACAGCCGGAGCTCCTGGCACACTGCCTAACACGGGGACCGGGAGCACTGCGCAGGCGATCGGGGCTCTCACGGCCTTAGCGGGTCTGATCCTATTCGCTGGCGCCGCAGCCCGTCGCAAGATGCAGCGCTCCTAGTACTACAGCCGCACTTGGTAGAATAACAGCTTTGCTATGAGAAAAGGCGTTGGCTTGGCATGGTTGCAGAGGAGCTGGATGCAGCGGAGATTCGTGGGTGGGCGGTCGGCTTGTCTGCCTTACATCCGACCCTGCCGGCAACAGGTGGCAGCACCCTTGGCCAGATCCTGGCCGGATTGATCCTACCGGGGTGGATCTGCCTGGAATCAGGTCTGCTCGTGCGACGTGGACGAGGGCGGACCCATTGACGCCGGTCCGGCAGCAGCATCACTCCGAAGTGGGTTCGTGTAGCAATGGAATGACGCACGGGACAGGAGGAGTACGATGGGGCATGCACCTATGGACGTGTACGAGCAGCATGTAGCTGGGCTAGAAGTTGTGTGCTGGAGCGACTGGGAGCAGGCGGCCACACGCTTCGTCCGCGGTGCCCTGTGCCTCCCACTCCGCGACCGTCTCGCTGCAGCCCAACCAGCGATGTGGGACAGCGGAATTGACCTGCTCGACAGCGCCGATCCCGCCAGCCAACTCTGGGGCGTCGTCTGTCTCCTCCGTGTTCTTGCTACCACGCCCAACACTGGCTGTACCATCGCGCAGCGCATGCTGGACGAGCGTGCGCACGATGTGCACACCATCCTGATCGACGATAAGGAGAATTTGACATGACCGACCCCCAATCGACAGGCGCGACGGGTCCGAAGTCTGCAGATTCACTCTCCATGGGCACGCGACCACCGGGCTTGACAGTGCGAGAGGTCGAGGTGTTACGGCAGGTGGCCGAGGGGCTCCATGATCGTGAGATCGCCCGCCGCCTGGTGATGAGCCCCAGAACCGTCAACAGTCACCTCACCGCCATCTATGCCAAGCTCGGCATCTCCACACGCAGCGCTGCCACACGCTTTGCGATCGAGCATCAGATTATGAAGATACGTTAGTCAACGCATGCGTGGCCCGCTTCGGTCCTGTAGAGTGGGTAGCAGGCAGTACAGGCCCCGTACTGACTACTTGCCACGTCCGCTGGCATTTTTAGCACGGATATTTCAAGGAGCCAGTATGGGGGTCAGTCACGAACCGCGCATCCTGATATACGGGAGCGCCAAACATGTTGAGAACGACGCGCTTCTCCTCAGCGTGCATCAGGCAATGCTCAATCGTCACAGCACTGACCTTTCGAGGTGCCTCTTGTCGTGGGAACGCGCGTTGTGAGGAACTGCTGGAGCGCCGCCTGATAGGTCTCAAAGTCATAACCCTCGTCCATATCAGCGTGCCCACACGCGAGCACCACGAATTCCGAGGCGGGAATGGCGCGCAGCACTTCAACATAAGGTAAGGGGGCCAGCGGGTCGTATCGCCCAGCAAAAATCAGCGTCGGCACCGCGATGCTGGCGAGACCGTCATCAACCGGGCGTGTCAGCATTTCGGTCTGATATGTACGCTGGTGCTCAGGTAATGCGAACGGGTAGACGCACACCGGGCAATCATACTCGTACCAGGCCCACGTCCTTTCGCCTACCTGCGC